>ONOZ01000053.1 GCA_900319595.1 uncultured Bacteroidales bacterium
ATATACACCATTTCTCAAATCACTACTTTTTTTGCTGTAATACGTGTTTTTTGTAGTGTAGATTTTGAGTTGATTTGAGTAATTAGTGAATTTTGTAGTGTGGATTTTGAGTTGATTTGAGTAATTAGTGAATTTTGTAGTGTAGATTTTGAATTGATTAGTGTGGATTTTGAATTTTTTGCTGTAATTAGTAAATTTTTTAGTGTATTTAGTGGAGTGTTTAGTGAAATTAGAAAAATTTGTTGTAAATTCGCTGCAAAAATTACTGGAAAAATGAAAAAATTTACTCTGATAATCGTATTCTTTACTCTAATCATTGACGTGAATTCTGCAACCGCTCAAGTAAATACTCAAAATATTAAATTGGATACTTTTAATAAATATACCAATCCTCATATCGGTACTATCGCTCCTGATTTCCGTTACATAATTAGTGAAAATGATACCGTCTTTTCTCTGCACAACCTCGTAAATGATAGTATTATTCTGCTCTTTTACAGTATTAATTGCTCCCATTGCACAAAAGAAATTAAAAAACTCAGAAAAAATAAAATCCTTAACTCTAAAATTGACAATAATCTCTGTATTCTGCTGACTATTCCCCCTGATGCGTCAATTGATGAGTGGAAAGAGTACGTCAATTACATGCCTAAAAATTGGATTAACGCATATTGCCTCGATAATGACAGTATTATTAGCAACTATTTGTGGAAAGTGCCGCAGATTTTCTCTATCGATAAAAATAAATGCATAATTCACGTCGAAATGTTCAGTGAATATGACTGAGATTACTGCAATTTGTATTTTTTTTACTAATTTTGCAAATCAAATTACTCTAATATGAATGACAATAACACGAAAAAATTTCTTATTATCAATGGTCCAAATCTTAATCTCTTAGGAAAAAGAGAAATTGACACGTATGGCAAAATTAGTTTCACGGATTATTTGGATACGTTGAGAAATGAATTTAGTAATTGCGAAATCCATTACTTTCAATCCAATATTGAAGGCGAAATTATCACTAAAATTCAAGATTTTGTCTGTGATGGTATCATTATTAACGCTGGTGGTTACAGTCATACCTCTGTTGCTATCCGTGATGCCATACAATACAGAACCGATAACTCTAATCAAGACAATATTAAGGTAATTGAAGTGCATATTTCCAATATCTACGCCCGCGAAGAGTTTCGTCATCAAAGTCTTTTGTCTAATGCGTGCAACGGTTCCATAATCGGATTCGGTTTGAAGGGATATAAATTGGCTATATTCTCATTATTGTGCGATTAAAGCAGATAATAAATTAACAAATACTAATAATTTCGAATGGAATGGAGATAAGATTGACGCAATTTGTGAAAATACTAATATTGTGTGTGATATCAGTTAGTTTTTTTGCCTGTTGGGAAGATGGAATTGAGGAATCGGTAACTGAAATAGAGAATACAGATGGTTTATTTGTGCTTTGCGAAGGAGTAATGGGGCATAACAATTCGTCACTTGACTTTTTCTCGTTTGAAGATAACACAACAAAGAAAAATATCTACGCTTCCATAAACTCACAAGGCTTAGGAGAAACTGCAAATGCCATGATAAAATTGCAAAACGAGTTATGGATTGTCGTTAATGGCTCGGCAATGGTTTCTGTTGTGAATGCGTCAAATGGAAAGATAGTAAAGGTTATTCCAATTGTTGATGAAAATGGTAGGAATCGTAGTCCGAGAAATCTGGTATATCATAATGGGTTTGTATATGTAAGTTGTTTTGATGGTAATGTAGTAAAGATTGCAGCAAAGTCAAAAAATGTCGTAAGCGTATTGCACACCGAAGGAAGAAACCCTGAAGGTATAGCAGTGTTAGAAGATAAAATTTATGTAGCAAATAGCGGTGGTTTGTCTTTTCCAAATTATGACAATACTATATCGGTTATAAATGTAGAAAATTTCACTATTGAAAAAATGATAGTAGTAAAAGACAATCCACAACGTATAAAAGCCTATGGCGATAGAGTTTATGCTGTTTCCACAGGAGACTATACCTCGGATTATCGTATGACTATTATAAAAAATGGCAAAAAGGTAGATTCTATAGATATAAATGCTATGGATTTTGCTTTTAATAATGGCAATATGTACTATATAGATTTTAAATATGGTAGCAATAAAATAGGATTAAAGAAACTTGATGTTAGTAATTTGCATGCTGAACCTAAGGACTTTGCACAAGTACCTAATAATTTGATAAATCCATATCGTATAAACATTATTGACAATATTATTTATGTAACGGATGCAAAAAACTTCACTGTCTCGGGTGAAGTATTCGCATTTAATGAAAATGGAGTCTTGTCATATTCATTCCCAACCTCTATTGGTCCTAACACGATAATAAAAAAATAATTTAATATGAAACCTTTGGCTGAAATATTACGACCTCAATTACTTGATGATTACATTGGACAAAAACATTTAGTAAGTAAAGGGGCTATTTTGCGAAATTCTATAGAAAATGGGACTATTCCATCTATGATTTTGTGGGGTCCTCCCGGAGTTGGCAAAACTACTTTGGCTAATATCATTGCTAATACTTTGGTCATGCCTTTTTACTCTTTAAGTGCTATAAATTCGGGCGTGAAAGAAGTAAGAGATGTAGTCGATAAAGCAAAACTGCACGGTGGAAATTGTATTTTGTTTATAGATGAGATACATCGTTTTTCCAAATCCCAACAAGACTCTTTGCTTGGTGCTGTTGAAAAAGGTATTGTTACTCTTATTGGTGCTACAACCGAAAATCCGTCTTTTGAAGTCATATCTCCATTGCTTAGTAGGTGTCAAGTGTTTGTATTAAAGCATTTAGAAAAAGAGGATTTGCACGTTTTGATTGATAAAGCCAAAGAATATGTTGAAAAAAATGAAGATTGCAAAATAGATATTAAGGAAACCGAAGCCTTGATGAGAATTTCTGGTGGAGACGCTCGCAAACTATTGAATGCTTTTGAGGTTGTATGTTCGCAAAGTTTGATTGGAAATAATTCAGATCACAAAACAATAGATATAACTAACGAGTTGGTTAGTAAGATTATACAACAAAATCTATCCATGTATGACAAAAAGGGAGAGAATCATTATGATATTATATCGGCATTCATAAAGAGTTTGAGAGGTTCCGACCCAAATGCAGCGGTCTATTGGTTGGCAAGAATGATAGATAGTGGGGAAGACCCATTGTTTATTGCCCGCAGAATGTTAATACTTGCTAGCGAAGATATTGGCAATGCTAATCCAAACGCTTTGCTATTGGCTAACACATGTTTTGATGCCGTCAATAAAATTGGCTACCCTGAATGTCGTATAATACTCTCTCAAACAGCAATTTATCTTGCTACTTCAAAAAAATCAAATGCAAGTTACATAGCTATTGATTCAGCCTTGGCAGAAATTAGACAGAGCGGAGATTTGCCTGTACCTATGCATATAAGAAACGCACCTACAAAATTGATGAAACAATTAGGGTATGGAGATAATTATAAATATGCACACGATTACGAAGGCAATTTTGTTCAGCAACAGTTTCTTCCAGATGAAATAAAAGGCAAAAAATTCTACGACCCACAAGATAACGACAAAGAGAATAAAATTAGAAATGACTTAAAACAAAAATGGTTTGGTGTCTACGATTATTAACATAATCTCACCAAACCATTTTTTCTAACTTAATTATAGACTTGTATTATCTTTTTTAGTTCTTTTTACCAGTTATTGCCTCCGTTACATTTATCACATAATCGCCTAATTTCTCCAATTGAGCGAACATATTACTGTATGCAATTCCTATTTGATAAGAATAACTGTTGTGTTGTACGGCTTCAGTATGTTCTTCCCTTAAAATATCGCGTAAATTATTGATTTGGTTTTCAAAATTCTCCGCCTCGTCTAACTTTACATTGATATACATTTCCGACAAATTGGTATTCATCTGTTTTATTGCCATATCAACTAAATTAAACATATTTTTAATGTTTTCATTCATATGTTCGGAAAACTCTATATGCTGTTTATTCCTATTTTCTATTGCCAAAGATAATTGATAACATGAATCACCTATGCTTTCTAAGTTATCTACAATTTTTAGCATACTCTCAACTTCCTTAGAAGCCTTAGCTGACAATCCGTTCTCAGAAACATTGGTCAAATATCTCGCAATCTCAACTTCCATTCTATCCGTAATTTCCTCATATTTTTGAGTGCGTTCGGCAAGTTTTGAGAATTGTTTAGAATCTTGCATATCAAAGAGTTCTGGAATAAATTCAAACATTTTTTCTACACGTTTAGAGAAAACTTCTATCTCTTTTTTTGCTGGTTCAAGTGCAATTTCTCCCGTAGGCATAATACTATGTTGAATATATTTCAAACGGAATTCCTCTTCATCGTCAGTATCTGGTACAAGTTTGTAAAGTACTTTTATCATTGTAGGTATAAGCCAAACTAATACTCCAGAATTTACAATATTAAAGAATGAATGAAAACAAGCAAGTGCAACAGGAACACTTATTGAGTTTGTCATTGGGTCGTCAAAACCTAATAGCATAGTTATCAAACGTATAAGCCACATAACAGGATGGAAAAGAATAAGTATCCATACAACACCAGTTAAATTAAATAGAAAATGTGCCCTTGCTGCACGTTTTGCTGTACGATTTGCTACCATTGCAGCAATATTAGCAGTTATAGTCGTTCCAATATTTTCTCCTAAACATAAAGCACAAGCCATTTCAAAGTTGATTAGCCCGTTAGCACACATAACAAGGGTTACAGCCATCATCGCTGTTGAAGATTGTATTGCAAAAGTTACTATGGAACCTATAAATACAAATAAAAGTATAGAAAAATAGCCGTATGAAGACATGTTACTTACATATTCCATAAGATATGCATATTCTGGTTGCGAAAAATCTGGTACCATTTTTTGCATAATAGCCAAACCATAAAATATTAGTGCAAAACCTACAAGGAAACTACCGTGTGCTTTGTACTTTTTAGTCATTATTAAAGGTATGGCAAATGCTACTATCGGCATACAAAAATCTTTGATAGAAAAACTAAATCCTAATAAAGAAATAATCCAAGCCGTAAGTGTAGTACCAATATTTGCCCCCATAATTATAGATATTGCTCCAGCCAAAGACAACAAGCCTGCATTTACAAAACTTACTGCCATAACGATAGTTGCAGCCGATGCATTCATTACTATTGTCATTCCAACACCTGTAAGAATACCTTTGAAAGGATTAGAAGTCATTTTGCCAAGCAGAGAACGCAATTTGTCGCCTGCTATTTTTTGTAAGTTATCACTCATTATTGTCATTCCGTAAAGAAATAACCCTAATGCACCGAAAAATGTCAAAACTGTAAGTACCATCTTTATCAAATTTTAAAGTTACTAAATAATTA
>ONOZ01000051.1 GCA_900319595.1 uncultured Bacteroidales bacterium
CTCTGTTCATATGTAAAATAGCACTTCTTATGCTTTTCGTTCCAGTTGAATTCATCTGATGAAATGACTACAATGAGATAATCACCAAGTGCCTTAGCTCTTCTCAACAAATTTATATGACCATAATGCAAAAGGTCAAATGTACCATATGTAATTACTCTTTTCATTTTCTCACTCCTATGAGACGAATATATAATCATTAATTATAAAGTATAATTCATTCTGCCCCGTTTAAATGTTTATCCATTATTTGAATAAGGCTATTAACTGCGTTTCCAACATCGCAATTACCTATTTCTGTAAAAAAGCTCTCTATCTTTTGCAATCCAGATGCTTCATCATAGTTTCTAATAGCAGCAAGTAGCTCATTATTGTCGCACAGCACCTGATAAGGCCATCTCTCTGGATTCATGCTCAATGGATGAACAGATTCGTATTCTCTTAGATCGGGTGTAAATAAGAATCCGGGTTTTCTTTGTAACGCAAAATCAGCCATACATGAAGAATAATCGGTTATAATCACATCTGCTACACACATAAGCTCCTGAATATCCGAATAAGATGATGCATTGATACAATTATCACCAATATTAGTTGGGATCATGTCGTGATGAGCTTTATACATAAAGACAAATCTTCCGCCGAATCGTTCTTCAAGGGCCTTTACAACTGCATTGTCATCAATCGATTCGAGTCCATATTCTGTCATAGATCTTACTGGCCCATCTCTGTATGTTGGAGCGTAAAGGACAAGGTGAGTACCTTCACCTATTGAAAAGTATTCATATACTTTTTTCTTTATTTCGGAGTGGTCCCGAAATAATATGTCATTTCGTGGAAGCCCAATATTTAAAAACTTTTCTTTCGCAACACTCATAGCAGGAGAATGTTGCTCCGTTGCAAGTTTGCTACCAGATAAAAAATAGGTGATTATACTGCCCGATAAGCTCCGATTCTTTCTGGATTTTTCATCAGTAAAGATATCATTTCCTATAACCTTAAAAGAATATCCCCCATGCCATGTTTGAATGATAACTTGCGATTTTCTATATGGAAGAAAGCCTGTTATGCCACTACTATTAAAAATCACATAGCCCGCAGTCATTAAGTGATAAAAATGCATAAAAGACCGATATTTGATTCTTTTTATACTCTCTGGTATTTTATCCTTACTATCATCTCTTAGAGCATAATACACATCATAGCGTTTTGTATTAGATAGTCCTTCAGCTATATATTTCGGACTACATGTATATAATCGACCGTTATATGCTTGGAGAACGACTTTGTTGTTTTTGATACGAAACAAATAAAAGAATCTTAAAATAATACGCAGAATGTTAATTAACACCTTAACCCTTCCTTTCAGCAGGCAATTATTTGTGCTTGTAAGCATATATGTCTATGCTACAGTTTAGGTTCAATCGTGGACATTAGCTAATCACTGCTCTAAGTTGATATTGGAAGCTCATAATTACTTCTTAGCTAACCGCTCTTTAATCATTGAAATGTCGTTTTTATTAATTGTAAGCATATCTGTCATTTTTGATCCTGTTTCCTTGATGAAATGGGTAGTAAACAAAAGTGCGGAAATGCCATAGGAAAAGATACTAGCAATGGCGGCACCAATATTACCCAATAGCGGAATAAATACTATGTTCGCTACTATATTGCAAATCACACTTATGATTAAATATAAGAAATTCTCTTTTTGCTTTCCTTGTACAATATTATATGCCGCAATCATCTTATAGTAAATCATAAATATGACTCCAATCAGAATAACAACTGTAACTGAATATGCTGAACTATATTCTTTGCCAAAGAAAATGTTAATAAATGGTTGTCCTAATGCTACAATACCAATAACTACTATAATACACGCTGAATTACATACTCTAATTACGAAACTTACCTCACTAGTGTCTTTTCCTTTTGAAAGATTCGATATCATCACTTCTTTCAGTGCATCAGGAATAAGCCACACGCGTTCGGCGAGCATAACACCAACAGAGTATATTCCAACTTCTGCGCTATTCAAGGAATGCTTGAGCATTATTATATCTATTCGATAGTTAAGTGTTGTCATTAGTAGCACGAGCATTGGAAAGACTCCGAATTTTAATATCTCGATTCCATTTACTAACGATAGCTCTGAAGGAACGAATAAGTAGTTTCTTAATCGATAGGTAAAAAGAACAGCAAGAAATATATCTTTAACAATAAAAATGAAAACACCTATTAAAAGCGTAGGCGGAAACAGCAGCCACAAAGCAATTACTGTAACTAATTCTAACAAATTAGCAAGCATCTCGGTGAGGTTTTTTTTGTTTGGATTTTCAACCATACTAATATACGCTACAACTTTATTATAAACAAGTAATGGAGTAAGAATAAAAATAGCTCCGATGGTAAGGTTCGAGTTAAAAATAATCAAATAAAGAATTGCAATTAATAAATATATTCCCAGCAATGCTAATGAAAGCTTTAAAAATAAAGGTGCAACATCTTTCTTGATTTTTTTCTTAAAATACGGGTACGCCTGATGTATCCCGCATCCGAACACAATCGAGGTAATCGAAGTTATACTTGAGATATAGGCAACATCCCCTTTCAATGCTGCGCCTAGATATCTGGACTGGCATACTGTATACAAAAAGCCAAGCACTACAATGCACATCTTTGAGATTATAGAAAATACATATGGATTTTTAAGTATTTTCCCTATTCTAATCAACATAAATTCACACTCTTCTCTATCAACTGTCTATTAATATGGATCCCCCATAATCCTATGACCTATTTTTATTCAATAGTTGCTGATTACGAAAGTATATGGATCTAAATAACATACTATTCGCCGCGAAACCAGCTAATATTTTCTTTAACACATTTCGCAGGTCTCCCTACATACAGTGCATTGTTTCTACTATAGTTTTTAGTAAGTAGACTTCCATAGCCAAGAACACAATCATTTCCTAAGCTACTGTTTTTCAAAATATGACACTCTGAGCAAATCCAGCAGTGATTACCAATAGATATTTCCCCCTCTACAGGTCGTGGTGTGTCATTATCAATAATCAAGTGTCCATCAGAATCACGAAATACGATATTCCAACCAAGCAATGTATTATTGCCGAATGACATCTTGTGGCTACACCATATAGTGCAGTTTTTATTAGCCCAGAACCGATTCCCAAACCTTAGATTTCCAGCATTTCGCAATGAAATACCCTCACAAAAATCAGCTTTCCCTTCAAAATGTATTTCTCCACCTTCGAGACAGATAACGCTTTTTCGTTCTAAAATTCCGTCACTACCACCAAATCCAAATTTAATCATAAATCGATATGGCTTTTCATTAAATGATATAAGACCCTTGTGTAATTCTATTATTCTTGTTTTATAGGACATAAGAACCGGAAGCCTTATTGCAGTTTTAAGGGGAAAGCATCGAAAATTAAAATATAATGTCTTTGGAACAGACATGAGTGCGTGAATCACCAAAGATAGTTTATAAGAGAACTTGTTCGACCTGTTTTCGCTTTTGAAATCATACTCTACCATTACTTATCAGACCTCGATAAATCTTTCTATATTTTTCGCAGATGTCATCCCATTTAAATTTCATAACATCTCTTATAGCATTCTCTGAAATTCTTCTATAATCACAGCTTATTCTTTCAATACACGCTGCGATTTCTTCTGGATCACTATCACTTACAGAATACCCAACTTCACCTTCAGGAAACTGTCCATCAAAGCCTTGCCCACGTGTATAAACGACAGGGAGACCTTGGCTCATTGCTTCTGCATATACTAATCCAAATGTTTCCGTATGTGATGCAAGAACAAATATATCAGCTTCTCTATAAAAATCTATAAGTTTTTCTTTGCTTGTTGATGGATAATAAGATGTAAATGGATCAGACATAATTTTTTTGAATTCTTTTTTATCTTCAACAGTTCCTATCACCTTAAATGTTATATTCCATCCTCTTTGGCGAAGGATCGCCAAGGCTTTTTGAATAATCGGAATATTCTTTCGCTTATTGATCCTGCCTACACATACAATTGATAATTCCTTTTCTGCTAACTTTCTTTCTATCACTGGTAGATTACGATCATTATTAATATTATTATACCAAAAATCGTCTATCCCATTTGGAATTACAAATGTCTTAGAAAGTATTTCTTTACGAATTCTTTTAGGCACATATTTATCTACCACTGATGATTTATATGTTTCTGAAAGAAAAATTACTGCACTTGCGTTTCTCATAATCTTGACACCTAACGGTCGAAGATATGGTTTAAGTCTGAAGAAGTCGTTTATATCTGTATCACGCACTGCAACTATATATGGAATTTTGAATTCTTTATGCAAAGAATATGCCGCATTCCCGTCTGTCAGCAGCGTAAACGCATGAATAATATCATAGTTTGAAATTGAACTAATGGCTTTTTTGATTGCAACATTAATTTTTCGTTGCTTTATAAAGAAAAAGAGTCTGTCCACTTGATTAAAGCAAAGAGATAATACTTCGAACGATTGTGGATTAAAGCCGATTAACTGTGATGTCTTACGAAGAGGTACAAATACAGTCGTTGTCAAGGTTTCACACTTAAGATGATTTACCATTATTCTGTGTAAAGCCGTTCCAACATAATTGCAATTGATGTGTAAAGTTTTCATAATATCCTCTATTCCAGATTATTTATTCTTTAGATGAACCCGAGCTATCTTTAGGTAATAACATAAGCAACAGTATAATCAATAAAACACCATTTGTAAGCAAAACGGAAAAGAAAGATCCACTTAAAAAACTGTATGCAATTGTTAAACTGATTATTATCTTTAAACGTTCATCCACACCCTCAGAATACTTATCGATTATTTTGAAAATAACAACGTTCATTAATGGATAAACAAGCAAAGAATACCATCCAAAATTTGAAAATGCATCTCCGCATAGCCCGGTGTTTGCATTAACCGCACCCGTAGATGATGAAGTGTAGTATAATCTTCCGATAAGTCTTGGAATTTGCTCTTCATAAGGCGACTTGAACCCAACCCATCTTAAAATACTACTCCTCAATAGGTCTAATTCATTGTGACTAAAGTAATCGTAGTAAGCCCAGCCTAAATAAGGCGGAACAAACATCATACGTCTTATTATATGTTTTCCAACGAACGAATCACCATCTCGTAATATTTTTTCAACAAAAACTAATCCACATAACAAGCACATCATAGCGGGTATTTTTTTCATATGTTCAGGCTTGTATAAATAGGCAACAGCAAACGCTAGCACAAACATAAATAATGCTGATTTTTTTCCGTCAAAAGAAAAGCATAAGACTTGAGCGACCATAGTAAAAATGACTAATAGTTTTCTTTTAGATATAAGAGCATATGTCAATCCAATTGGTAGTATAGTTCTTGCCCAGTTAAGGATGTATTTTAGTATCGTAGGCATACTTAGTTCTCGTACTTCAAACCGGTATTCGTAAAAATCAGACAAGTCAAATGATACTCTGAAACCGGAATATGCCCCTGAAATCATAACCATAGCTAACCCTAAAAGAACTATAATAACTTCGAATAAATTTAGTCGTTCTTCATGACGAAATTTACTTTTTTGAAAATGTAGATTGTTATTTATGATGATAAGGAATGTACAATATAGCGTAACATATAGAAAATATAAATTATCATTTAAATCGAAAGCATATAGTACTATCTGAGGGTAGAAATACAACAGAATAAGGAACGAGAGTGTATTATCACTCATATTGCCTCTTTCAAGTACAGCAGACACAAAGAAGGAAAAAGTTATTGCAGTTACTAAACCAATCGTAAAAGTATTTATTGATGCGCTCAGACTAAAGCCCTGATATGAATATGTAGGTGATAGCCAAAAAGCATAAACCATGCATAAGATTAAATAATAC
>ONOZ01000018.1 GCA_900319595.1 uncultured Bacteroidales bacterium
AGAGATGGAAAGGTATATGAGCAAGAGTATATGCGAGGAAAACCACTTTATGCTGTAAAAGAAGTTGGTACTACTGATAAACGTGGTACTACTGTGGAATTTACTCCAGACGATGAAGTATTTACAACCACTACTTATAATTACGATACTCTTAGTGCAAGACTTAGAGAGTTGGCTTTTTTGAATAAAGGACTTAATTTGTCAATTAAAGATTTGAGAGAAAAGAATGAAGACGGTAATCATAAAGAAGAAAAATTCTATTCTGCAAATGGTTTAAGCGACTTCCTACAGTATCTAGACGCTTCAAGAGAAAAAATTACTCCCGAGCCAATTTGTATTGAAGGAGAGAAAAATGGTATTCCTATTGAAATTGCAATGCAATATAATACTACCTTTACAGAAAACCTTCACTCCTACGTAAATAACATCAACACACACGAGGGCGGTACTCATTTACAAGGATTCCGTCAAGGTATGACTCGTACGCTAAAGAATTATGCTGAGAAAGAAAAGATGTTAGAAAAACTTAAATTTGAGATAACTGGCGACGATTTTAGAGAGGGACTGACTGCTGTTATTTCAGTTAAGGTTGCTGAACCTCAATTTGAAGGACAGACTAAAACCAAACTCGGCAATAGTGAGGTGGTCAGTGCTGTTAGTCAAATGATTGCCGACAAACTTAACGATTATTTAGAAGAACATCCTAAAGAAGCAAAGAGTATTGTAGATAAAGTAATTCTTGCTGCTACAGCTCGTCATGCTGCTCGCAAGGCAAGAGATTTGGTACAAAGACAAACGATTCTTGGCGTAGCTGGTTTGCCTGGCAAGTTGGCAGACTGTTCTTCTAACGATCCAAGCAAATGTGAGTTATTTATTGTGGAGGGTGATAGTGCAGGAGGAACGGCAAAACAAGGGCGAGATAGAGAACATCAAGCGATACTTCCTTTGCGTGGTAAGATTCTTAACGTTGAAAAGGTGATGCAACATAGAGTTTTGGATGCCGAATCGATCAAAAACATCTATACGGCATTGGGTGTGTCTATTGGAACGGCAGACGATACCAAGGCTTTGAATATGGAAAAGTTACGTTATCATAAGGTGATCATTATGACAGATGCCGATGTTGATGGTGCTCACATCGCAGCGTTGATTCTAACTTTTTTCTTCCGCTATATGAGAGAATTGATTGACGCTGGTCATGTTTATATTGCTACTCCACCATTATATCTTATTTCAAAAGGTCAGTCATTCCGTAAATATTGTTGGACGGATGAAGAAAGAACAAAAATTATTGCAGAATTAGGTGGTTCAAATGGTGTAGAAGTTCAGCGGTACAAAGGTTTGGGAGAAATGAGTGAAGAGCAACTTTGGACAACAACGATGGATCCTGAACGCAGAATACTTAGACACGTAACAATCAACGATGCTGCCGAAGCGGATAGAATATTCTCTATGCTAATGGGCGATGATGTTGCTCCACGTAGAGAATTCATTGAAACAAATGCAAAATACGCAAATATAGATGCATAATAAAAATACTCAATAACAAGTTTGGTATGATATGTTGAATTTGATCTATTATACCAAACTTATTGTATCAACTTAAATTTATAAAAAATATGAAAAAAATAAAAGTAGGTGATGTTTATGAATTTGAAACTATTTATCATCAAAAAGATGTAGAAATTTTTGCAAAGATTAGTGGTGATAACAATCCGATTCATATTAATCAAGAATACGCTAAGAATACTCCTTTTGGACAGTGCATTGTTCATGGTTTTTTTGCTGGTGCTGTATTCTCACGTGTATTTGGGACACAATGGCCTGGTGAAGGAACTGTATACATGAATCAAGAGATGTCCTTTAGGGCTCCTGTATTTGTAGAACAAAAATATATTGCAAAGTTTAAAGTTTTAGAAGTAAATGAAGAAAAACATCGTGGTACTATTGAATGTATTTTAGAGTCCAAAGATGGCAAACACGCCATTATAGGCAAAGCGATGTTGATGCATCAAAGTAGGTTTTAGAAGTAATAGAAAAAGAACACTTTGTGCAATGGCAAAGAGAATTGTAACAGTAATATCTCTGTTGTTTTGTTTTGTAAGTGTATTTTCACAATCTGCAAAACTTAGAATACATGGCTATATCTATGATGCACAAACAAAAGAAACGCTTATTGGTGCTACTATCTACGACCCACTTACCAAAAAAGGGACGACAACAAATGCTTACGGCTTTTATTCTTATACGACAACAAGTACAGACTTGCATTTGGAAGTATCGTTTGTCGGTTATCAAAAACAAGAGATTGCTTTAAAAAAAACAGAAGACACCACAATAAATATTTATTTAGAACCATCAACACAATTAGAAGAAGTTGTTATTAGGGATAATAATTATGAAAAAAGATTTGTTGTAGAAGATATCCCTGGTAAAATGGAAATCAATCCGCAAATAATTGCAAAAATGCCTACACTAACAGGGGAAAGCGACCTTTTGAAGGCAATTCAGATGTTACCAGGCGTAAAAAGTGGCACTGAAGGAACGACGGGGTTGCATGTACGCGGAGGCAATTCCGATCAAAATTTATATCTTATTGATGGCATAGAAGTTTATAACCCTAATCACCTGATGGGATTTATATCCGCTTTTAATACGGACGCAATAAAAAATATTGATTTTTATAAAGGAGGTTTTCCATCTTCTTTTGGTGGCAGAGTTTCTTCTGTTATGGATATTAGGACAAAAGATGGTAACAATGAAAAAATAAAAGGCGAATTTTCTATCGGATTGATTTCTGCAAAATTGAATATTGAAGGACCTATTATAAAAGATAAGACAACTTTTTCTGTATCTGCTCGCCGTACATACTTGGATTTATTGATTAGACCTTTACTTTGGTATGAAAACAAGGGCGAAGATGAAAAGGTAGATTTCAAATATCATTTTTCTGACTTAAATATAAAAATTAAACATAGATTGGATAAAGACAATACACTTACGGCGTCTTTTTATATGGGTGAAGATACATATGGATTTTCATTAGAAGAGAATTTGGACGATTTTAGTAACTCCGATGCTATAATAACTTGGGGTAATATGATTGCTACTATAGATTTTTCTCACAAATTTTCTTCTGCATTATTTGGAAATTTTAGTTTATCGTACAATCGCTATAAATCTAATATGAACGTGGAATATGATGAAAAGAATAATTTTTTAGGAGGTGAAAACTACCACGATGAATTTACTTTTAATTCTGGCGTTGAGGATTTTACACTAAAAAATAATTATAATTACTATCTTAATGGCTGGAACTCCTTTAATTTTGGAGTATCTTATACATATCATCATTACACACCAGAAGTTACAAAAGTTATATCATTGACCAATGGAGTATCATTACAAAACCCTTATCAAGTACAAAATATAAAAAATGCTCACGAAATGATAGCCTATGTGGAAGATGTTATGAATTTTACAGATAAATTTTCTATTAGAGAGGGGATGCATTACGATTTTTATAATGTTGAAGGAGTTTCATATCATACTATCCAGCCAAGATTAAATGCAAGATATTCTTTTTTTGATAATTTCTCCGTAAAAGGTGGCTATGCAATGATGAATCAAAATATCCATTTACTAAGTAATGGTATGTTTTCTTTGCCATCTGATTTATGGGTGCCAGTTACAAAGAAAATCAAGCCAATAACTTCTCATCAAATTTCCATGGGTGCTTTTGCTCAGACGTTTTGGAATTTGAATATAAGTGCTGAGGCTTATTATAAATGGTTAAACAATGTTATTGATTACAAAGACGGAATAGCATCTTTCAATAATAGTGAGAAATGGGAAGAAAACGTTGCACAGGGAGACGGAAAAGCATACGGATTGGAATTTTCTGCTCAAAAAACTAAGGGGATTGTTACCGGCTGGGCTGCTTATACTATTTCTTGGTCAAAACGCAAATATGAAGGAGGCGAAATCAATAATGGCGAAGAGTTTTACGATAGATTTGACATTAGACACCAATTTAATATTGTGCTTTCATACAAAATAAATGATAGATGGGATATAACCTCCACTTTTGTTATCAACTCTGGGGCAAGGTGCAATATTCCAATAGCCAATTACTATAATTCCTTGGAACCAATATATCCTCATTATTCTCCATTTGGTAATTTTTTGGTTAGTGTATATGGTGATAGAAATAACTTTCGTTTACCGTCCTATCATCGTTTAGATTTATCGCTTATAAATACAAAGAAAACTAAGCATGGCGAAAGAGTTTGGATTTTTAATATATACAATGCATACAATCATAAAAATGCATTTTTCGTCTTTGCGTCTAATAAGCCTAATGTATTGAAAGCATTCAGTATTATGCCAATTATTCCGACCATTTCCTATTGTTATAAATTCAATTAAACCTATAAAAATATGAAATACTTAAAAAAATTAATTTATCTCGCACCTTATTTATTTTTTTCTTGTGAATACGAAATTAATTACAGTGGTCAATTGGAAAATGATAAGTTAGTGATTGCTACAATGTTACAAGAGGACTCTACTATTAGTTTTCCACTTATGCATTCTGCTCAACCCGGAGTTTTTGAGGGTACTACGTATGAAGAGTATAAGAAAAAATCCACAAAGCAATATAATAAAAATCCGTTTGTCTTTGATGCCCTAATTAATTTATATGTAAATGGAGATTTTAAAGAAACAGCAAAGAAAACAAGCAACTCATACAATTACCGTTTTGATTACATACCAAAACACAATGATATGTTAAGTTTTGAAATTCAACATAAGGATTATCCAACTGCCTATTCGCAGGTAAATATGAATATAATCACTCCTCAATTAGATTCTTTTTATTGCTCCATAGAAGAAAGACAAGGTAGAAAATGCGAAGTTATTTATATAGAATTAAATGATGACGGCAATGAAAACTATTATATGATTGAGCCATACACATTTAATTTCAGCAGAAGTTATTTCTCCCATCCTACTATCATATTAGAATCTCATTCGGGCGTATATTATAATAATTCTATTGCATTATCTTTTGGTGAGGAGGATATTCATTTTAATTATTACGGCGTTTTCTCAAATGAAAGATTCAAAGGCGAAATCTATAAGTTGAAGTTGTGTTATGAAACGTGGTCAGATGAAAATGAAAGAGGTTATAGACCTGTAAAAATTAGTAAAATTGACCGCAATACCCATAATTATCTCTATTCTTTAGGCAATTATATAAATTCGTCTTCATCCATGCTCAATCCCGTTAGTATTCAGAATTTTATAACAAATGGTTATGGTTTTATAGGTTGTAAAAAATCTATTGTAAAGAATTTACAATAAATCATTAAATAATATTAGCTCTGTTTGTATTATAAACTGTTATATACGAGTTGCAGAAAATTTATCAAAATCCAAAACGTCCAAATCTTTCACTTCTTTTTTATCAACCACAAAACGTACTAATGTTCCGACTTGATGAAATCCTTGCCAACCACACGCACCAGGGTTAATAAATAGAAAATTAAATTCCTTGTCGTATTGGATTTTTAGAATATGACTATGTCCACAAATAAAGATATTTGGTTTTTCTTCTTTGAAAATTGGTTCTAATTTTTTTTCATAACGTTTTGGATATCCACCAATATGAGTCATTAGAATTTTCACATTTTCTATCTCTATTTTCATAAGGCTTTTGACATCGTCTGCCATATATCTATCATCGCAATTGCCGTAAACTGCCACCGTTTTTTTGAATTGTCTTAATGTATTCAGCACCTCTACATGTCCTATATCTCCAGCATGCAATATTATATCTACATCTTTAAAAAAAGTGTAAATCTGCTGTGGTACAACTCCATGCGAATCACTCATCACCCCAATTCGTGTCATTTGCTTTATAGTCTTAGTCTTATCCTTATACTATTACAATTATTTTTTGCAAAATTACAAAAAAATTTTATATTGTACAAATGCTTCCATTGCTTCATAACAAGGTAGCCCCAATGAATGATAAAGTTGTGCTGTTGCTCTATTTCTATCTTCAGCTCTCTGCCAAAATAATCTTTCATCATTACCTAAAAATGGTGCAGATTCCATTTGCGATTGGTGTTTAAGAATCGATTTTCTTTTTGCTAACAATTCTTCGGGTGACATCGGAACGCACATTTCTATATTTTCTATTTCCCACTCTGCCCAGGCTCCTCTATACATCCAAATACGACACTGATTTATCCATTCTTCTTGATTATCTTTTACACACTCAATTAACGCTGCCAATACAACATCTGTACATTTTTTGTGCGTGCCGTGAGGGTCTGCTAAATCTCCTGCAAGATATATTTGGTGTGGTTGTATCCTTTTTATCAAATCCATGACAATTTTTACATCATTCTCTCCTATTGGCAACTTCTCTATTTTTCCACTTTCATAGAATGGCAGATCTAAAAAATATACTTTATTCAAAGGAATTTTATTAAAAGTACAGGCAGTCCTCGCTTCTCCTCTACGAATCAAACCCTTAATAGTTAGAATGTCCTTTGTATCTAAATCTCCCACGTCCTTATTACGAATAAATTGCTTTATTTCTTGATATTTAGTGCGAATACTATCATCTTTATTATCATCAAAAAGTTGATTGAATCCATTGATAAAATGCATAAATCTCATAACCTCTTCATCTCCAACAGCAATATTCCCACTTGTTTGGTATGCAATATGAACATCATGTCCTTGTTTGACTAATCGTTGAATAGTACCTCCCATTGATATAACATCATCATCAGGATGAGGAGAAAACACTAAAACTCTTTTAGGATATGGCTTTTCTCTTTCAGGACGATAACTATCATTTGCATTAGGTTTTCCTCCCGGCCATCCGGTAATTGTTCTTTGCAAATCATTGAAAACCTTTATATTTGCGTCATAGGCACTTCCGTACAAAGCCAATAATTCACTTAGTCCGTTTTCGTTATAATCCTTGTTTGTAAGTTTAAGTATAGGTTTATTTGTTATTTTACACAACCAAACTAATGCACTACGCACTAATTTATCTGTCCATACACAAGAAGTAACTAACCATGGTCTAACAATTCGTGTCAATTTGCTCGCAGCCATTAAATCAACTACAACGTGTGCATCATTATGAGTTTGCAAATAAGAAGCAGGTATTACATCAGACACTCTGCCCTCAACTGTATGAGCAATCATATCTGCCTTTTCTTCTCCCCATGCGGTTAGAAAGATTTTTTTTGCACTCAGTATCGTACCAATTCCTAATGTGATGGCACAAGGAGGTACGGGTTCGTTGGTGTTAAAACTCAAAGTCATTTCCTCTCTAACCAAAGCATCTAATAGCATTAGACGCGTAGCCGAAGTACGAGTTGATCCTGGTTCATTAGTCGCAATATTACCACTTCGTCCAATACCTAAAAGCATTATATCAATGCCTCCCAAAGTATTTATTCTTTGTTCATACAAATTGCAATAGGAATGGATACTCTCTTGTTTTATCGTCCCATCTGGAGTAAATATATTTTGAGAATCAATATCTACGTGATTCAAAAAACGTTCTTTTAATTGGGAAATAGAACTATGGTTACTTACATCTTTCAAAGGGAAATATTCATAAGCATTGAATACAACAACATTAGAAAAACTAATCTTATCTTCTTTGTGTCTGCGAATTAGTTCTCTATATACCGGCGTAAGTGATGTACCAGTTCCAAGCCCGAGTATACAAAATTTACCTTCATTTTGTTTTGTCAAGATTTCCTTTACTACAGCATCGGCAATATGAATAACTGCTTGTTCAATATTTGGAAAAATATCAGTAGGTACTTTTTCCATACGTGTCATCTCGCTACGTTCTACAGCGGTTGTCGGATTGTAGAACTTTTGTGGAATATCCATCAATGCTATTTGTGAAGATAGATTTAAATTCATCTTTTTATTTACCTTCTATATCTTTAAAATATTTATACGTAGCCACTTTCAATTCATCAGTTGCCATCTCATCGCAAACAATTATACCCTTATGATGAAGTTGCAAAGCACTTATTGTCCACATTTGCGTAACAGGACCTTCAATAGCGGCTTGCAACGCACGAGTTTTGTTATGACCATTGACAAGTATCAATACTTCTTTAGCATCCATAACAGTAGCGACTCCAACCGTTAATGCTTGCTTAGGAACTTTATTTATATCGTTGTCAAAGAATCTACTATTAGCATAAATTGTGTCTGTAGTCAAGGTTTTTACCCTCGTACGAGAAGAAAGAGAAGAACAAGGTTCATTAAAAGCGATATGACCATCAGGACCAACGCCACCAATAAACAAATCTATCCCACCAAAACGCAGAATCTCCTTTTCGTAATTCTCACACTCTTGCTCCAGATTCACTGCATTGCCATTGAGAATGTGAATATTCTCTTTCGGACAATCTATATGATTAAAAAGATTATTAAACATAAAACTATGATAACTTTCTGGGTGATTAACGTCCAAATTGACATATTCATCCATATTAAATGTAACAACATTGCAAAAACTTACTCTTTCATCTTTGTAAGCCTGCACTAAGTTTTTATACATTCCCAAGGGAGAAGAGCCTGTTGGCAAACCCAAAACAAAGTGTTTTTTATTTTCTGTCGGAATAAACGAATTGATTTTTTCTATTACGTAGTCGGCAGCCCATTTAGACATTGCCTCATAGTCTTTCTCAATTATAACTCTCATATCATTGTATTTTATTGTTCTGTTGATGTTTCAGTATTTTGTTGCTGATGTACATTATTTTGCTTTATAATATCCAATAATGCTTTTGCAGGACTATAATTTAAATCTGCAGACTTATTTAGATATATAATTGCTTTTTCTTCATTTTTATCTACACCAAGTCCTTCGTAATAGTATTTACCCACCTTATATAACGCTTCCTTGTCTTCTTGTCTGGTAGCAGTAAAATAATATTTGAAAGCCGTTTGATTATTCTTCTCTATACCATCACCCATTTCGTACATCTGTGCCAAAAACATCATGGCTTTTATATTTCCATTATTGGCACTACGAGTAAGCCATTCCATAGCCTGCACTTTATCCTCTTGATAGCCGTCAATACCTGAATAATATCGCATTGCTAATATATACTGAGCATCTGAATTATTACTACTTGCCTGTTTTTCAATTTCGTCCTCATGTTCATAGTTTTCGGTCATCGTTTGTGTAGTAGTTTGCTCAATATTACCTATACCAAACAGATTAGATGTATATTTTCCATCAAGATTACACATATCCACAGCAACTCCAATCGCAGTAGTCATAAGTAAGCCCATTACTATACTCAACCAAATTATTGCTATTTTCTTTTTATGATTTTTTGCCTGCAAATCTTCTATTATTCGCCTGTGATATTCAATCTTTGTTTTCAAAGCTGCAATTTCGCCTTGTTTTATATCTTCGGATGTAGCATCTTCTTTTAAAACAATATCTTTTAATGATTCTTTTTTAGCAAAGTTATCCATACACATTTCTAGTTATTTAGTTGCAAAGGTACTAAATTTTTAGATTTCATGGATACAATTAAACAAAAAAACTACTTTTTTTCTTCCATAAGCCAGTAATTAGTAATTACGCAAAGCGACCACAAGATTCTCATTTCCTGCAGTAGTTTGACTGTTTTGTATAAGTCGCCCAATTTCTCATTAAAACAATCTTAGTCTAATAATTTCCAGGTGAATCCGTAGCGAAAAGTAAAGCCTTCTGCTGGGTATAAAGGTGAAGAAAAATAACGGTAATTTATCAAACCTGCATATGGATGCTGCAACATAACAAAGAGTGTAAAACGGTCAATATTTA
>ONOZ01000080.1 GCA_900319595.1 uncultured Bacteroidales bacterium
AGAAAATGTTGTCTTTGTAGCTCAGTTGGTAGAGCAATTGACTCTTAATCAATGGGTCCAGGGTTCGAGTCCCTGCAAGGACACTTTTTTTAATGCCACTTTAGCTCAGTTGGTAGAGCAACGCATTCGTAATGCGTAGGTCAACAGTTCAAGTCTGTTAAGTGGCTCTATTTTAGGTAGGATGTAGGATATATATGTTATATTGATTGTGTTTATGCGTATTATATCCTACGTTTTGTATTATATAAATAGGTTGTGATTATGATTGATACAAATAATATAAAGAACCTTGTAAATAAGTATTTTGATGAGATTATTACTTATAGAAGGCATTTTCACAAATACCCCGAATTATCTAAAAAAGAGAAAGAAACATCTGCTTTTATTTGCAAAAAGTTAGACGAATGGGGGATAAGATACAATAACAGTATATACGGCTATGGTATTTTTGGCTTTATCAACGGGAAAGACCCAGAAAAACGTTGTATTGCTTTACGTGCCGATATGGACGCATTACCTATAGAGGAAGAAACTTCGTTGGAATTTAAAAGTATCAATAAAGGAGTGATGCATGCTTGCGGACATGATTTGCATATGGCAACTTTGTTAGGTACCATAAAAATATTAAATGAGTTAAAAGACTCTTTTTATGGTAGAGTTATGTTTATATTCCAACCAAGTGAAGAAGAATATCCTGGAGGTGCAATTTCTATGATAAATGCAGGGATCTTCAATGAAGTAAAACCTGAAGGAATTTTGGCTTTTCATTGCACTCCTGAATTACCTTGCGGACATATTGCCATCAGAGAAGGAAAAATGATGGCTTCAACAGATGAAATTTATATAAAGATAATAGGTAAAGGCGGACATGGTGCAACTCCTCATTTAGATATTGATCCTGTGGTAGCAGCATGCCATGTGGTTACAGCATTGCAAACAATTGTTTCAAGAAATGCCAATCCTACTATGCCAACTACTTTTTCTGTCGGACGTTTTATTGCAGAGGGCAGGACGAATATTATACCTAATGAAGTCAATATGGATTGTATTATACGTACTTTTGATGAAGATTGGCGTAAAGAGTGTCATCAATTGATTAAACGTATAAGTGAAAATACAGCACAGGCATTTGGTTGCACAGCTAACGTATTTATAGACCCAGGATATCCGTTTGTTTATAATAATCCTCTACTTACACAATTTGTTACAAGTACTTTGAAAGATTTATTAGGCGAAGCGATGGTACAAAATGCTGACATGAGAATGACTGCAGAGGATTTTGCTTATTTTGGTCAAGTTGTGCCTGCATGTTATTTCCGTTTGGGAACACATATAGAGGGCGAAAATGGCCATAATTTACATTCATCAAAATTTAACGCCAATGAAGAGGCTTTGCGTTACTCAATGCTTTGCGAAATCTTTTTGGCTTTAAAATATTTAGAAAATTTACACTAATAATATAATATTTTTAAAGGACTTATACACTACACAACAAAATTTTGATACAAATTTTTTTATAAAATATATTAAAAATGGAATAAAATTTGTATCTTTGCGTTTTAAATAAGAAAATAACGTTTAATACTATAAAAAAGATGAATAAGATTTTCAAAACATTTACATTATTTGCGTTTGCAGTATTAGTATGTATGAACGCAATGGCTCAACAAGGCGAATGGGCAGGGAAAGTTAAGTACAAACTTACTTGGAAAGGTAATGTGCAACCAGGAGTTCCTACAGAATGGGAAGCAAAAGTATTTAAAAATATGGAGGGCTCAGACTTTATGACTTATGCTTCATTGGGAGGTTTGATGAAAACTATATACAACGCCAATAATAATATAATTACCTATATGATAGACTTTTCTATGCTACCTGACGAAGGCGTTTATGAGGGTATGAGCGGAAAATGGTATTTCAAAGATAAAGCAGATTTGGACAAAGCCAAGGAACAGATTAAATACGAATATACAGGAAACAAGAAAGAGATAGCAGGAGTAAATTGTGAGGAGGTAAAAGTTAGTGCTATCAATCCAAAAGAAGGAGAAAATAACACAGAATTGATTTGGGTTACCAAAGAATTAGGTCCTAAGGTGTGTATGACTTATTATCCTGGTTTGGACGCTTTCCCAGTAGAATTTCCAGTAGATTTTTCACCTGAAGTTTCTGTTACTTTCTCCATTATAGAACTTCAAAAAGGTAAAGTCTCTCAAGCAGATTTGATGTTAGAGAGCGGTTATGAAGAAATAAGTAAAGAAGACTTCCAAGAATGGATGGAAAAACTACAAGGAGCAGCGGGGCAGGGAGAAACTAGCGGTGATGATGACGATATGTAAAAATATTTAATGTTTGTAATGTAGCACGTAGTATAAACATTTTTGCTACGTGCTATATAAATTTAGTAAAGAATGGCAAAGAAGACAAAGAAATTAAAAAAAGATACATTAAAGCAAGAGGAAAACGTTTTTGTTATGATAAAAAACGGAATTAAAAGTCCGCAATTTCCATTGATTGTAGGCGTTTTTTTGTTCTTATTTGCTGTATTTTGCTTCATTTCTTTTATATCATTCTTTTATACTAATATTGCAGACTATGATTTAGTAAAGAACGTATCTGCAAGAGATTTGCTTTCAGGCGAACAAAATATTGGTAATTGGGGTGGAAATTTGGGAGCATTTCTTTCCTATTATATTATATCACATACATTTGGCATAGGGGCATTAGGATTTTTGGTTATTATGATTCTTTTTTCGTTGAGGTTATTTAAAGTAAAAAATTCATTATTTTCCAAATGGATAGTTGCAGCCTTGGTTATCATGTTGTGGGTATCCTGTGTTATGGGCTTTTTTGTAGTTGCCTTTGATACACTGGTTTTAGAAAATTTTGCAGGAATTGTAGGTGTAGGCATCAATCAAGGATTAGTTGCTTTAATGGGAGTTGTAGGTTGTGCTATTGTGCTTTTGGCTTTCACTATTACTATTCCAATGCTATTATTTGGTGTAAAATATTTGTGGGTAAGACAGATAGTGAAAAGTGTTGCAGAACATACTCTATCGAATGAGCAAGAAAAAACAGAAGTTGCACAATATGGTACCATAAATGAATGGGACAATAAGGACGAACCAAAAGACAGAAAGACAAACTTTATTTTTAACATATTCAAAAGGAAGAAAAAAATAGAAAATACAAAAAAAGAAGGTAGTATCCCTGAAACAAATGAAATTACTTCTAAACAAGAACATCAACGTTCGGAGCATACAAACTCTGCAGTAGAACAGCAACAATTAAAGGACCTTTTGATACGGTCACAATCGCAAATAAAAGACGATGAACCCGTGGTTATTACAAGGCAGGCAGCAGAACATATCTCTGCTGCATACAATGACACCTCCATATCTCAGCCTATAAAATTAAATCCTAATCAAGAGGATATAGTACAAGAGAATATACCATTTACAGTTAAACAACAGACCGAGGAAATATCACAAGAGGACGATGATACTACAATAGACGATATAGAAGAACAACAACATTATAAGGTTGATACTCCATACGATCCTTATAAAGAGTTAAACCATTATAAATTTCCCACAATAGACTTACTAATAGACTATGATAAAAACAATTCTGTAATAAGTGAGCGAGAATTGCTGGCAAACAAAAATCGTATTATAGAAACGCTTTTGAATTATAAGATAGAAATTTCGTCCATTGAGGCGACTGTTGGTCCTACGGTTACATTGTATGAAATTATTCCTGCTCCGGGTATTCGTATTTCCAAAATCAAATCTTTGGAGGACGATATTGCATTGAGTTTGTCGGCACTTGGTATTCGTATTATAGCACCTATTCCGGGTAAAGGCACAATAGGAATAGAGGTTCCTAATAGTAAGCCTCAGGTCGTGTCAATGAAATCTATGCTTGAATCTCCACAATTTTTGGAAAACAAATTTGAATTGCCTATTGTTATAGGAAGAAAGATAGACAACACTCCTTACACTTGCGATTTAGCGAAAATGCCACATCTTCTTATGGCAGGAGCAACCGGTCAAGGAAAGTCGGTGGGATTAAATGCTATAATATCTTCGTTGCTTTTCAAAAAACATCCATGTGATTTGAAATTCATTTTTGTTGATCCTAAAAAAGTTGAGTTGTCGTTGTATTCCAAATTGGAAAAGCATTATTTGGCTAAAGTACCTAACGGAAAAGAAGCGGTCATAACAGATGTTAAGGATGTAGTATATACTCTGCGGTCATTGTGTCAGTTGATGGATACACGATACGAACTTTTGAAGGTAGCGGGCTGTAAGAAAATTACGGAGTATAATAAAAAATTTATTGCACGGCGTCTAAATCCAGAAAATGGACATGATTATATGCCATATATAGTGCTGGTTATTGATGAGTTTGCAGATTTAATAATGACGGCAGGCAAAGAAATTGAAAAACCTATTTGTCGTTTGGCACAATTAGCAAGAGCCGTTGGAATACATTTAATAATCGCTACACAAAGACCGAGTGTAAATATTATAACAGGAACAATTAAGGCAAACTTTCCTGCACGTGCGGCGTTTAAAGTTTCTTCGCTTATGGACTCTCGTACAATACTTGATACAAAAGGTGCGGAGCAATTGATAGGCAGGGGAGATATGTTAGTAAGTAATGGTGGTCCTTTGGTGAGATTGCAGTGTGCATTGATAGATACTGAAGAAATAGAAAAAGTAGCAGATTTTATTTCTGAACAACAAGGATTTAGCGAATGTTTTATACTGCCAGAAGTCAAGGAAGATATAGAAGAAGAAGGTGGAGAAAAGAAAAGTTTGGACGATGGTAAAATAGATAGTAAATTTGAGGAGGCAGCACGGCTTATAGTTATGACACAACAAGGTAGTACTTCAATGATTCAGCGGAAGTTGGCACTTGGGTATAACAGGGCGGGAAGAGTTATGGACCAATTGGAGAGTGCAGGCATTGTTGGTCCATTCCGTGGTAGTAAAGCAAGAGATGTGCTAGTTACAAGTGAAGATGAATTGAACGAAATATTATCACATTTTCTAAACAAAGAATGAAATCATTGCAATATTTAGCAATTAGAAGGCAAAATATATGTTCTTTGGCACGGATATTGATGCTAAAACAATTATGAAAAGAAAGAGTTTAATATTGTCATTATTATTTATATCGTTTGGCTTGTTCAGTCAGACGGAAATAAAAAATGGTATAGTAATAGATAAAGGGGCGAAAAAGATTGTAGATGATGTTGTTGCACAAATGAAGAAGGATACGCCATTTTCTTTTTCTTTTACATACGACATACAAGATGAGGACGGGAAGGCACAAGGGAGAGGAACATTTCTAAGCAATAATGCCAAATATGCCATAACTACTGACAATTTTTCATATTTTTCTAATGGAACCACAATATGGAATTACATCAAAAAAACTAATGAAGTGGAAATTATGGACGTTGAAGATGGTAATACTATGTTTAATTTCATAAAAATCATAAATACTTCTATCAAAGACTTCCGCCCTAAACTCATACGACAAGAAAACTTCAATAAAATCAAGTGTAATATTGTAGATTTGACGCCTATGAAAAATGGGAACATTAGCAAAATCCGTATTTATTCGTCAGTTGCAGATAATAGACTACAAAAAATGGAGATACACACATATTCAAGAAGCAAGTATATATATACATTCAGTAATCACTCAAATAAAAAAAATGTTTCCGAAAAAGATTTTATTTTTTCCAGTGATAAATTTCCTAATATCAAGATTGTAGATTTGAGATAGCAAAAGTGTTTATATCCTTTGCATTAGATTAGTTTTTTCTTTTGTTCTTATCCCACCAAAGATTTGTATGTAAGTACGATTTTTGGGGTTTTGTTATTGTTTGTATGATAATTTTTTGTAATTTCGCAATCCTAAATTAAAAAGTTGTTGATTTAAAATTAAAAAGTTATGTCAATAAACAGTAAAAATAAGGAATTAAAAGAAAGAACGCAGATAGCATTGCAAGGCGGTGGCGAGAAAGCCGTTGAAAAGCAAAAAGCGTCAGGCAAACTTACGGCAAGAGAACGTATAATTGCCCTTTTGGATAAAGATTCTTTCCACGAATACGACCTATTTATCCAACATTCGGGAAGAGATTTTGATATGGATAAAAAGATTTTGCCAGGAGATGGTGTAGTTACGGGGACAGGTACGATAAGCGGACATCCTGTTTGTATATATGCACAAGATTTTACCGTTTCAGGTGGAAGTCTTGGATATATGCATGCAAAGAAAATCTGTAAAATTATGGACCACGCTATGGCAATGCGTACACCTATTATTGGCATCAATGATTCTGGTGGTGCAAGAATACAAGAAGGAGTTAATGCATTGGCTGGTTATGGTGAAATATTCTATCGTAATACCATGGCTTCGGGCGTGATTCCTCAGATTAGTGTTATACTAGGTCCTTGTGCTGGGGGTGCAGTTTATTCGCCTGCCTTGACAGATTTTGTATTTGTTGTAGATAAAATTTCCAATATGTTCATAACTGGTCCAGATGTTATCAAAAGTGTTTTAGGAGAAGAGATAAGCAAAGAGGATTTAGGAGGAGCGAAGGTGCATGCAGAAATTAGTGGTAATGCACATTTCTATGCCGAAAGCGAACAGGAGTGTTTCAAACAGATACAAGACCTATTTACTTACATACCTTGGAACAATACAAAGAAAGCCGACCCGTTTGAAGCGAAAAATCCGAATAGTAAAGATTACAAAATAAACAATATATTCCCATCTAACCCTGCTCAACCGTATGACGTTAAGAATATTATCAAGGGTTTGACAGATGCAAGCGAGTTTTTGGAGATTCAAGAGTTGTTTGCACCTAATATTGTTATAGGATTCGGTCGTATTGAGGGAGAAACCGTTGGTTTTGTAGCAAATAATCCGGTAGCAATGGCAGGTGTTTTAGATTGCGACTCCTCTGACAAAGCGGCAAGGTTCATTCGTTTTTGCGATGCCTTCAATATTCCACTTGTTACCTTAGTTGATTTACCAGGATATTTACCAGGTATCAACCAGGAGCATGCAGGAGTTATTCGTCATGGTGCAAAAATCCTTTATGCTTACTCAGAGGCTACTGTTCCAAAGATAACGGTGATTCTTCGTAAGGCTTATGGTGGCGGATATATAGCAATGTGTTCTTCTCACTTGAAAGCAGATTTTGTGTTTGCGTGGCCAACGGCAGAAATAGCAGTTATGGGACCAGAAGGAGCAGCAAATATCATTTTCCGTAAGGAGATAAAAGAATCGGAAGAACCAGAAAAGATTCGTCAAGAGAAAATAGACGAATATAGGGAGAAGTTTGCTAATCCATACGTTGCGGCATCTTATGGTTATGTAGATTCTGTTATTCAACCTAACGAAACACGTAAGTACATAGAGCATGCGTTGAAGATGACAGCGAATAAAAAGGTAGAAAATCCATTTAAAAAGCACGGACTTCCGCCATTTTAGAATAATTAGTAATTAGAAATTAGTAATAAAGATATGAGCGAAGATAAAAAACAATACAGACAATTATATGTTCAGGTTCCTGCGGGCGAAGTTTATGCTTTTATCCCTGGAACAGTGATGGACATATTTGTAAAAAAAGGCGATAAAGTAAAAAAAGGACAGCCTTTGTTATCTCTTCATGCGATGAAGATGGACAATAATATTTGTGCGAACATAGATGGTATCGTGGAGAGCATAAATGTGAAAAAGAAGCAGACCGTTTCTAAAAATGATGTTTTGATAAACATTATTCCTTTGGCGGAGTAGTTTTACAAGGCACGTTTATAGCAAAAAAAACTTAAAGGGAAGGTGTCGATATATGCACAACTCTTTAAGTTTTTTACTGTTTTACAAACTTCGTCGGTTCTAAGAAAAATTAAAGAGAATTAAAATAAGGAAAATGGCATAAAATGTATGGAGTTTTTAAAGAGAAAAAGACTTATAAGGTTGATTTGTAAGAGCATAAATAAATTTTACGGAAAATAAGATCATCTAACCGAGTATTCTAAAATAAAATCTTTAATATCCTTTAAAACTTGTTCACTAATAGTTTCTTCTATCTGCATATATTCATTGGGATTGCCAGTGTTACAATGTTGAAATAAATGATTCAAGTCCGGATATTGCCTAATGGTAAAATTATGTGTGCGTTGTGATATAGTTTTTTGCAAAGCAGAAAGATTAATATCTGCAAGTACTTGCATATCCATTCCTCCTTGTAAAATTAACATTGGAGTTTTTATTTTACTTACATACATTGAAGGCTCAAAATGGTAGAAATAATTCAGCCAAAGCCCACTTATTGTTGTGGTATCGTACTTTGCGTTTTCTATATCATTTAACGCTGTTTCTATATCATGAGTATCTGCATGATTAAGTCTAAGAATTGTCTCTGTCTGAGATGCAAGAATTTTTTTACCACTAACAAACGGTGCTGCCATCAGTATCAATCCTCGCAAATCCTTACCTTCTTTACCTAATACCTGACAAATCATTCCTCCCTCGCTATGTCCGAGAACGAAGATGTTATTAGGATCTATGCAATCTTGTTTTTTCAACATTTGTATAGCACATCGCGTATCCATTGCGAAATCTTTAGTCGTGCCTTTATACATATTTGTATCTGTACTGCCAAACCCACGATCATCATAACGAAAAACGGCAATGCCATTTTTTGTCAAATAATCGGCAATAATCATAAATGGCTTGTGAGCGAATAACTCCTCATCTCTATTTTGGCATCCACTACCAGAAACTAAAACAACAAGCGGATATTTCCCCTCTTTTTTAGGATAAGTCAAAGTGCCATGAAAAAGATATTTACAATTTGGATTTTCAAATTTAAGCTCTTTCTCATTGTATATGAAAGGTCGTTGAGGAGTCTGCGGTCTATGAAAAGAAAATAACTTATTAGTCTTGTAAAATGTAATATTTTGATTTAAAAGTCCTTGCTTAAAAGTACCTTTCAGTGTTTGTTTATCGTTAAGATACCTCAAACGGCATTTTATTCCTATGTTAGAGACATTAAACTTAACACTATCGTTTGTAAATTTCGTTTTGGTGGCAGGAAACAACTCTGTTACCTGTGAGGGTGAGCCAAAAAAAAGTTTTGTAGTATCGTCGCTCATAACAATTTGCAATGTTAAAGGTATGGATTGAGCGTCTATTATCTGCAAATCGCCTTTGAAATAAAGAGTGTCTTGACTTTTTAGATGAAAACACAAAAAGATTAGGACAAAAACTATTGTCCAAAATCTTTTATTCCATATTATGTAAAAATTTCTAATCAATAATGTATGTGTAATAGATTGTGCCGCTTAAAGTATTCTGTTTTTCCATTCGTCCGTTAGCAAAAAATTTATCCATTGACACTTCAAAGCCAAAACCATGCTTATGATCTAACGAAAACATCAAACCAACGTGCGGAATTACGCCAAATTTGAATCCACTCTCCATCTCAAATTCTTGATAATAGTACCTATCCAAATTGTTGTGTCGTCCATCTGTATAATTATTCTTCATTTTGGAAAAAGAATAGTCATATTTTCCCCACATTGTAGCCAAACCGACACCAATATAAGGCTTAACTTTATTAACAAAGGGGTAATAGTTCAAATTCAAGATAATAGGTATCTCTTGTGCAACAAACAATTGTTTTGTAGGCACGTAATCCCATTTTAACCATTTAGGCTGATAGCGATTGTATCCAAAAGAAAATCCCCAAGAAAAATGCAGTTCTTGATACAACCATTCCACATTTATTTTTCCGCCAGCACCCCACTCATAATTATCTTTGAAGTTGTCTTGCAACAAATAATAAGTTGGACGCAAAGACACAAAAATATCGTATGGTTGATCTCCTGCACGATGCCTATCTTGTGAAAATGCAGACAACGAAACGACAAAAAGAAATGTGAAAACAAATAATTTTTTCATATCAACAGTTTATTTTTGCTTAGTCCAAGAATCTTTAAGTGTAGCAGTACGATTGAATATTAAGTTATCTTCTCTGCTATCATAATCAACAGAAAAATAGCCTAATCTTTCAAATTGAAATTTGTCTAAAGGCTTAGCATCTTTCAATGATTTTTCCAATTTACAACCCTCTAAAACCGTCAAAGAATTAGGGTTAAGATTGTCAAGGAAAGTCTTACCCTCTTCTGCTTCGTCAGGTTTTTCTGTAAGGAATAATCTATCAAATATATTTACCTTTGCATCAATACAATTATTCGCATCAACCCAATGAATAGTCCCTTTGATTTTTCTGCCATCAGGAGTATCTCCTCCGCGTGTCAAAGGGTCGTACTCACAATGCACAGTAGTAACATTCCCTTGCTCATCTTTTTCACAAGAAGTACATTTAACTATATAAGCATAACGCAAACGAACCTCCTGCCCTATAGTCATACGGAAATATTTCTTTGGAGCATTTTCCATAAAGTCGTCCTGCTCTATGTATAAGGTATTAGAAAAAGTAATCTTGCGTTTGCCTTTACTTTCGTCCTCAGGATTATTCACTGCCTCTAATTCCTCTGTTTGATTTGTAGGATAATTGTCTATAATCAACTTTATAGGGTGTAAAACAGCCATAACCCTATTAGCACGTTTGTTCAAATCATCCCTAAGAGAGTTTTCCAACCGAGAATAATCAATCAAATTATCTCTCTTTGCTACTCCAATGTCCTCACAAAACCTTCTAATACTTTCAGGAGTATAACCTCTTCTACGAAATCCGCAAATTGTTGGCATTCTTGGATCGTCCCAACCTGCAACATAACCTTCTTTGACTAACTGCAACAATTTACGCTTACTCATAACGGTATTAGTAATATTAAGGCGTGCAAATTCGTATTGATGTGATGGATAAATTTCCAAACTCTTAATAAACCAATCGTAAAGTGGGCGATGAATATCAAATTCTAACGTACAAATGGAATGAGTTACTTTTTCAATACTGTCGCTTTCGCCGTGAGCATAATCATACATGGGATAAATACACCATTTATCACCTGTACGATGATGAGAAGCGTGGATAATACGATACATTATCGGGTCGCGCATATTCATATTAGGATGAGCCATGTCAATCTTTGCACGAAGAGTTTTCTCTCCATCTTTATATTTACCTTCTCTCATCTCTTTAAACAGACGTAGATTGTCCTCAATACTTCTGTCTCTATAAGGAGAATTTTTACCTGGAGTTTGTACCGTACCTCTGTTTTCTCTAATCTGTTCTAAGGTCTGGTCATCAACGTACGCCAATCCTTTTTTTATAAGCTCGCAAGCCCAAGAATATAATTGTTCAAAATAATCTGAAGCATAATACTCACCCGCCCAATCAAAGCCCAGCCAATGTATATCTTCCTTTATACTATCCACATATTCGGTATCTTCTTTTACCGGGTTGGTATCATCAAAACGCAGATTAGTCTTCCCGCCATATTTCTTTGCTAAACCAAAGTTAATACAAATACTTTTTGCATGTCCTATGTGAAGATAACCATTAGGCTCAGGAGGAAAACGCGTTTGTATTGCACTTACTTTTCCGCTTTGCAAATCGTTTTCAATAATTTGCTCTAAAAAATTCTTCTGCTCCCTATCTGTTGTAACAGTGTTAGTTTCCATAAAATTATATTAGCATTTAACAATTAGTATGTAGTATATGGGCATACGTCATATTCTATATACTACATACTAAACAAACTTAGTTGTTCTGCTTTTTCAATAAATCTCTAATTTCTGCAAGCAACTCTTGGTCTTTTGTAGGAGCAGGAGGAGTAGCAGATGCTTCTTCTTTTTTCTTTGATAACTTGTTGATACCTTTTATCATTAAAAATATACAGAAAGCAACAATTAGAAAATCTACAATGTTTTGAATGAAATTACCATATGTAATATTTGCATCTCCTATAGTTGCTTTTAACCCCGTAAAGTCTATCCCGCCAGTAACCACACCTATAACAGGCATTATTACATCATCAACCAACGAAGACACAATTTTACCAAACGCTCCACCGATAATAACGCCGACAGCCATGTCCATAACGTTACCACGCATAGCAAAATCTTTAAATTCCTTAACTAACCCCATAGTTTTAAGCTTTTTAATCTATTAATATTAAAATTCTACCGTGCAAAGATAATAAATTTTTATAAAATAAAAAGAAAATGTTAAGAAAATCTAATAATAAAATGCACATCATATCTTTTAGGTACCTTATTTATTTAATATTACCGATACTGTTATATAATTTTATGGGATGTAGTATTTGTTATGTCAAAATTTATTATTAACTTTGCACGGTGAAAGCTTATTGATGGTAAAGTACTATTAAAAAATATTTTACAAGATATGAAAAGAACAGTAAAAGTAATTGCTACCTTACTAATTGTTATTGTTGCAATGGGTACAACTTCTTTGGAAGCTAAAGAAGGAAAGATAAAAGTTAATGGTATATGCGGAATGTGTAAAAACAAAATTGAAAAAACGGCAAAGGCCATTAAAGGCGTTAGGACTGCTGTTTGGGATGCTAAAACCAGGGATTTAACAGTAAATTATAATGAGAAATTAACTGACATTGACAGAATATCCGAAGCTGTTGCCAAGATAGGTTATGACGCTGGCGATATAAAAGCAAATAAAGATGCAAGAGCAAAATTTCCTAACTGCTGCAAAAACGAAAATAACGCTACACATTCTTCAGATCAGGGATGTTCAAAATAATGTTAATAGGCAAAATAGTAAAAGTACTGGAAATATAAATATTTCTTGAGATTAATTTTTTATTGTCAGAAAAGAAAAAAATAATATAAGTGATGAAAAAAATAATAGTATTGTGTTTTGCTTTTGTTACGCTTTTTTCTGCGTGCGACAAGCAAAATAGTGTAGAAGTTAAAGACATGACAATGACGGTTGAACAAAAGGTAAAGCAATATGCCGAAGTTGAATTGAAAACAGATTTAAGTTTTTTGTCTGAAAGCGAAAAAGAGGTATTAGGGTTGATGATAGACATTGCTCAAATTATGGACGACATCTATTGGTTGCAGACCTATGGTGATAAAAATGAAATTCTTTCTCTTGAGGACCCATGGCAGAAAGAGTTTGCTTTGATTAACTATGGTCCTTGGGACAGAATGTCAGATTGGAAGCCGTTTATAGAAAATGCAAAAGCTAAATTGCCAGGTGTAAATTTCTATCCACATGACATGACTAAGGAAGAATTTGATGCATTTGAAGACGAAAGCAAAAATTCTCAATATACAGTAATTCGTCGAGATGAGACAGGTAAATTATTTGTCAAAGGATATTACGAAGAATACAAAGAACATTTGGATAAAGCCATTGCGTTGATGGAAAAAGCCGCATCCATTACTGAAAATAAGGGATTGAAAAACTATTTGGAAAAAAGAATCATTGCTTTAAAGACAAATGAATACTTTGATTCTGACATGGCTTGGATGGATATGAAGGATAGTAATTTAGATTTCGTTGTAGGTCCAATAGAGAATTATGATGATGAATTGTTTGGACTAAAGACTTCATTTGAAGCGTTTGTGTTGGTTAAGGATCCTGAATGGAGTAATAAACTCTCTAAATTTATCAAATATTTACCTGAATTACAGAGGAATTTGCCTGTAGATAAGAGGTACAAACAAGAAACCCCAGGAACAGAATCCGACTTGAATGTTTATGATGTATTGTATTATGGTGGTGATTGTAACGCTGCAGGGAAAACCATTGCAATTAATCTACCTAATGACGAAAAAGTACAGTTGGCTAAAGGTTCTCGCCGTTTGCAATTAAAAAACGCTATGCAGGCTAAATTTGACGCAATTGTAATGCCTATTGCAAAGCAGGTGATGAATGCAGAGGATTTGAAGAAAGTTAATTTCAACGCATTTTTCTCTAATGTTACTTTCCACGAAGTGGCACATGGCTTAGGTATTAAGAATGTTGTCGGTTCTACGACGCCCGTTCGCAAGGCTCTTGGCAGTGAATATTCTGCTTATGAGGAAGCAAAGGCTGACGTTTTGGGATTATATATGATTTCGGAGTTGATAAAAAAAGGCGAAGTTAAGGATTTAACAGAAGAAGAATGTATAGCAACTTATGTTTCTGGACTATTCCGTTCAATACGTTTTGGCGTTACAGAGGCACATGGCAGAGCAAATATAATGTGCTTTAACTATTTTGAAAAAAATGGTGCATTTACAAGAGATGATAAAGGAATTTATAATATAGACTATGATAAAGCAAGAGAATGCATTCAATCTTGGGCAAAATTTTTGATAGAAATGGAAGGTAATGGTGATATGAAAGAAGCAGCAAAATATTCTAAAGCCAACGCTGTTGTGTCTGCTACATTGCAACAAGATTTAGATAGAATTAATTCTCAGGGTATTCCTGTAGATATACGATTCAAACAAGGAAGAAAAGTTTTAGGATTATAATATACAATGAATATAGCAGTTTTAGGCGGTGGCTCTTGGGCTACCGCTATTGTTAAGATACTAACGACTAACCACGATAGGATATATTGGTGGGTCAGAGAGACGGAGATAAAAGAAAGTATAGAGAATGGCGGATTCAATGCTTTGTATTTACGCTATTGTGAATTGGATAATAGGAAAATAGTTATTTCCAATGATATTCATGAGATAATTGCAAAAGCAGATATACTTTTTTTCGTTATTCCGGCAGCGTTTGTAGAAATATCGTTAATGGATATAACAAAAGAGGAGCTAAATAGTAAAAAGATAGTATCAGCCATTAAAGGAATTGTGCCGTCTTGTAACAAAATTGTTAGCGATTGGTTAAAAGACAATTATGAGGTACCGCTAAATTCTTTGGCAGTCATAAGCGGGCCTTCTCATGCCGAAGAAATAGCAGCAGAAAGGCTTACTTATTTGACTTGTGGCTCTCATGACGAGAATTTTGCTAAACAAGTTTCAGAAATCATCACATGCAAATTTGTTCAGACCACAATTAGTGATGATGTTGAGGGAATAGAGTATGGTGCAGTCATGAAAAATATTTACGCATTGGCATCAGGCATTGCTAAGGGTATGGGTTATGGCGACAATTTCATTGCTGTGTTGATTGCAGGGGCGATTCAGGAGATGGAGATATTTCTTAATAAAATTAAGCCAAGACAAAGGGACGTTAAAAGGCTTGCTTATTTAGGAGATTTGTTAGTTACGGCATATTCTCAGCATAGTCGTAATCGTACTTTTGGACAAATGATAGGTCAAGGCTATAGTGTGCAGTCTGCACAGTTGGAAATGAAGATGATTGCCGAAGGATACTATTCAGCAAAGTGCATTCACGAGGCGAATAAGCAATGTTATTGCAATCTTCCAATTGCAGAGGCTGTCTATAATGTACTTTATTGTGGCAAGGATAGGCGGGAGGAGTTTCTTTTATTGATAGAAACATTTAAATAATTATTATTGACGAAACAATCTATAAATAAAACTATAAAAATTTCAAAAATTTTTATTACCTTTGCACTGTGATTTTGTTGTACAGATAATCTGCAATAATAAGATATGAAAGAAACAAGATATAATAATGAAAGAGTTTTTTAATTTATTAGGTTGGAAAGATTTAATCGTAGTATTCTTGGTTATGGTGTTGGTTAGAATCAGCATTATCATACCTTTTTATTCGCAATGGTATTTACCGCCAAGTATTTCGTGGGAAAATTTTCTTATTTTTACTTTTGGTATATGTTTTTTGTTTGCAGGAAACAACATTGCTATAAGATTTTATGAGGAAAAACGAAAAATTTTACTACAAAGCAATACTTCTATCATCAATATAAAAGAGTATCCTGATGTTGTGCGGTTTCGCGGATTGTGGATTGTATTATGGTTCGTTGGACTTGTTGCCTCAGGTTATTCTTGTTTTAAAATTAGTGGCAATTATTACTATACAATTTTGGTAATACTTGTATTATTTATAGGTTATGTGTATGCAAACTATCTACGACAGACTTTTTTGTTAGGAAATATTGCTTTGGCTATTTTGTATTCGGCTATAATTCTATCACAACTACCACATGACTCCTCAACTCTAATTCCTTATACCTATAAATTTCCCAATAATTGGGCTTTTAGTTATAATGACTTGATAATTCTATTTGTTTTTCTTGCAGGATTGGTGTTTGCTTTGACTTTGTTGCGAGATATGACTGGAGATATAGTAAATATTGAACAGGATAGCAAAATGAAATATCATACAATAGGAGTAAAATTGGGAGAACGTAATAGTAAATTGATTATGTATATACTGAGTATTGCCTTTATGGTAATTACAGCAGTTTTTCTATATTTTTATAAGACCAAACTTGATAGTATCCAACTAATAATTACTTTTGCCATAATCATTATTACTATCATATATTACATGATAATGCTCCAAAGGGCAAAAATGCAAACTGAATACAATTATTTGTATATATTCTTAGGGATGTTATATATTTCTATATTATTTGTTATTTCATTTTGTAAGCATTTATTTATAAATGGAACTATTCAATAAGAAAATATTGCTTAATAGCCATTCTCCAAGAAGAAAACAAATATTAGAAGACATGGGGTTTCAAATAAAAGTAGTGTCTTCTAATAGCGAGGAATCGTATCCAAAGAACCTTTCACCTGAACAGGTCGCTATGTTTTTGGCACGAAAAAAGGGAGAGGCATACACAGGGGAAATTGAAAATAATGAAGTTCTTTTATCTGCCGATACAATTGTTGTTTTAGATAATACAATTTTGGGTAAGCCTAATAGTGAAACGGACGCAATCTCTATACTAAAAAATCTTGAAAATAGAGAACATAGAGTAATTACAGGCTGTTATCTGAAAACCAATCTATTAAGTGATAATTTTTTTGAGGAAACAGATGTAGTTTTTGCACCACTTACCGAAGAAGAAATTAGTTATTATGTTCATAAAAAACAGCCTTTGGACAAAGCTGGAGCGTATGGTATTCAGGAATGGATAGGAATGGTTGGTATAAAACAGATAAAGGGGGATTATTATAACGTTATGGGCTTGCCTGCTTGTAAATTATGGCAAAGACTTAAATTATTGTAGAAATGGTAGATATTTTCCAACTTGCACTGACAAAAACAGCAGGCATTGGTACTAAGACTGCTCAAGCAATAATAGAGCATCTTGGTTCGGCTCGTGCTTTGTTTGAAATGACAGAAAACGATTTGCGACAGATATTTAAAAACAGAGAAGCAACAATACAAAGCATTCTATCTAAATCAATGTTTGCCATTTGTGAAAGAGAATTGGAGTTTATGCAAAAGTATAATATTCAATCTTATTTCTTTACTGATGAAGATTATCCCTCTCGCTTAAAACAAATTCCAGATAAACCAATTTGTCTTTTTACTCAGGGGAC
>ONOZ01000067.1 GCA_900319595.1 uncultured Bacteroidales bacterium
AATATGCCTTTTGGTTGGGAAGATGGAGTAAAGGATTTTATAGAGGAATTGATAGAAAATAACAATGAAATTTCTGCGAGAGAACTTGCACATCGCATTGTTAAAAAAGCAGAGTTGAATGACGGTCTAAAAAGTAAGGATGATACATCTTGCATCTGTATTTATGTAAGAGAGCCTCGTAAATTATTGATTTGTTCAGGTCCTCCATTTAGTGAAGATAAAGACAAGTATCTTGCAGAGGTCATATCCACGTACGAAGGCAAGAAAATTGTGTGTGGAGGTACAACTTCTCAAATTATAGCACGTGAGTTACAAAAAGAGATTGAGGTTGATATGGATTTGGACAAGATTTCTTTGGGCTTACCTCCTCAATCTTATATAGAGGGTATAGATTTGGTAACGGAGGGAATAATAACGTTGGGAGCATTGACTAAGATTTTAGAAGAAGATCGCTATAATGATATTGAGCAAGACGATGCGGCGTGGAGTATTCTTAAATATGTGATGGATGCTGACATTATAGATATATTGGTTGGAACGAAAATAAATGTGGCTCATCAAGACCCCTCATTGCCTGTAGAGTTGGAGATAAGACGTAATGTTTTAAAACGAATAAAGGGTTTGATAGAAGATAAATTGTTGAAAACAGTAAATTTGGAATTCATATAGAAAATATAGGAACAATTAAAATATATAAAAAAATGATAACAGTTAGAATTTGTGTTGGAACTTATTGCTATTTGCAAGGAGGACAACAGTTGGCACAATGGAAAAATTATATTCCTACACGTTTGATGGACAAGGTAACCTTTGTTGGAGCATCTTGTTTGGATTGTAAAGAGGATGAAGCAAAACCTCCTTACGCAAAAGTGGGAACAGTTTTAATAAAACAGGCGACACCTGAGAAGATAATTGAGGAAATAGAACGACAATTAAGTTAAAGTTTTATGTAAAACTATGATTTTTTTATTAGACTTTTTTCATAAATAGAAAATGTGTGTTTGATAAAAAAAATATAGTAATTTTGCAGACTCAAAAGGATTGATTAACGTAATAACAAAATAAGAATAGAGAAATGATAGCATATAACAATGTGGTGGAGATTCGCAGGTACATTCTTGCGATGCTGGCGAAGATGATTTATGATGGCAATGTGGAGGAAAAAATTGACCGCCTGCCGTTTGATATGTATACAAAGAAGACGGAGCATACTCGTTGTTGTATTCATAAAGCCCGTGCCGAAGCAAAATACAAGACAATGGCAATGTTAGGTTTTAATATAGATGATGAAAAAGACGAGTTTGATAATCTTTCGCACTATTTAAAAATTAGAGAAGAGCAGGGGAATAATACAGAAGTTATGCTTACTGTCGTAGATGAGGCTTGTTCTTCTTGTGTCAAGGCGTCTTATATTGTTACGAATTTGTGTCGTTCATGCATTGCACATCCTTGTACATATGCTTGTAAAAAGAATGCAATTACAAAACATGAGAATGCTCAAGCACATATAGATCCAGATAAATGTATAAATTGTGGATTGTGTATGCAAGCATGTCCATATCACGCAATTATATTTCAACCTGTGCCTTGCGAAGAGGCTTGTCCTGTTGGAGCAATAACAAAACGTGAAGATGGTGTTGAACATATAGACCCAGAGAAGTGTATTTATTGTGGAAAGTGTATGGTTGCTTGTCCGTTTGGTGCTATATTTGAAAAGAGTTTCATGTTTGAAATTATGCAAGCCATAAAAGACGGCAAAGAAGTGATTGCTATGGTTGCTCCTTCGCTTGGCGGACAGTTCAACCAGCCGTATGGAAAGGTACTTTCGGCAATTAAAAAGATTGGATTTACAGATGTGGTAGAGGTTGCTAAGGGTGCGAATATGACAACAGAAAATGAAACACATGAATTTGAGGAACGGATGGCAAAAGGGGAGAGTTTTATGACAACATCCTGCTGTGCATCGTGGAGAGAGTTATATAAAAAGCATATACCAGAGATTCAAAAATATGTTTCTGACACTTTGACACCGATGGCTTACACTGCAAAATGGGTGCGTGAAACCAAGAAGGACGCAGTTTTGGTTTTCGTATCGCCATGCGTGGGCAAACGAAGTGAGTGCCATCAAAATCCAGATGTGGATTATGTTTTGTCGTACGAAGAATTGGAAGCGTTATTGAAAGCAGCCAATATTGATATTGCAAATTGCGAAGAAACAGTTTTGGATTCAACCATTTTGGGACACGGACGTGGATACGCTATGATTGCTGGTGTAACGGGTTCGGTAAAAGCAACAGCCAAGGATCCGAGCATAATACACGATGTAGTGATTGATGGATTAACAAAGC
>ONOZ01000139.1 GCA_900319595.1 uncultured Bacteroidales bacterium
GGGCTTAAGACCAATGCAATGAATCTGCTTACTTTGAAATACGTTAGAAAAGAATAGTGGTTGTTTTAAAAACATTTAAAATAATTTTGGGTAGATGTTATTTATTTGTAAATTTGCACGCGAAAACAATATATGTACTAATATAGAATAAATTATGGCAAAACGAATGTTATTTATAGCAATTGGTATTTTTGTACTAGCACTGCCATCCGATATAATCGCTCAGGAGTTTATTCTGCCAAAAATTTGGTTGGCAACACGTAAAAACAATGATAATGTGATTATTTACGATAAACTCAATCAGGACAAGAGCACTTCTCTTTTTGGTGTAGAGTGTATTACTAACTATCATTCAACGGTATATTTAGCTGATACGTTTCTGTATTTTGTTTATGATAGTTTACGTTATGACAGTACTGCAACAATAATTACCGTTTATGAAACAGATGATGATAACACCTTAGGATTATGGCAGATAGGAACTGATAAGAATAGACAATTATGGTTAAATTCCACAAGGGTAAGTTATAAAAATTATTCAGTACGATATAGAGGAGAAAATGAAAAGGGTGTTATTATTCATACAATGTATTACGAATATCCTCCAAAAGATAGTAATATTGTTTATTCAGGGAAGGATACTTTATTTATTGGAAAAGAAGGATACAACAATGGTAAAAAGAATTTCTGTGAATTTCTCTACTTTAAGGGAAAGTTAAATAAAGTCCAGCAACACCAAATCGAAAGTTTTTTAGCCATCAAATATGGGGCATTACTTCATAATGTTTACATCAATAGCAACTCGGATACATTGTGGAGTAGTAAAGGGGAAGACAGCCTTTATAGTTTCGGAGTATGCGGAATAGGAAGGGATGATGTATTTCCATTGTTACAAAAAAAAAGTACTATACGTAACGATATTTTAACTTTAGAATGTAGTAATGATATAGATGATTCGCACTATATAATTATGGGACATGATAATAACGAGCCGATATTTGAGGATACATTACTTTTCATTGATACTATACAAATACACCCTATTGCAAGACAGTGGAAATTGAGAGCACACACAAAAGATAGAGAATATAAAACGACACTAATATTGGCTATTCCTCCTTATTTTAACGGCAATAAAGCCAAATTATTGATAAACGAGCATTATAATGATATTTTGACTAATAATAGTAGAATAATAGAGCCGGATACTATAATGAATACTGCTGTTGTCTTTGATAATTTGATTTGGCAAGATGGCAAAGAATATTATCTGACTATAGTATTTGAGAAAGATAATGTGAATAATAAGAGTACTAAGAGTTTGAATAATAAAAATAACAACGATGCAAATAGTAGTAATACTGCTACGATAGGCGATAATATTAGAATACATATTAATCCTAATCCAAGTATAGGCAAGTTTGAATTAACAATAGAGCAAGATAAGGAAGATTTTATTGCTTTTCATATAAGTAATGCTCAAGGAAAAGTCATTGAGCATAAGCAGTCATATAGGAAAGAAAAAACTCTTTCATTTTCAGGCTACATATACGAGGCTGGAGTTTATTTTGTTACGGTACAAAGTAACGGAATTCAAAAATCCATCAAGTTAATAGTTAAATAAGAAAGTAGTAAAAAATTGAAAACAAAAATAGTTATGAAAATTATACATACTCTTTCTAAAGTTTTTGCATTAATATCAACCATGTTTATTGTCGGTTGTAGTGATAACTCAGACAGATATTATGCTGTAAATAGCGAAAGTGAAAGACCCAAAAAATCTGTAGATGTCGGTAATCTTAACGTTGTCAAGCACAAATCCAATGTAGTTACGAGTATTTCAAATAACAAGTACTACTCCAGTGATTCCACCATATTAGTAACAAAATCTGTACCTCAGAAAAAAAGCGTAGATTTTTCTGCAAAAGAGGGAAGTATAGTAGCGACGGGGTTGATGATACCTAATATAAGTCAGGAACTTACAAGCGACAATGTAAAACTTTTGATAGACAGTGGTGCAGTAAAGGAGAATGTTGAAATAAGTGTCGTAGAAATAAATAAAAATAACACAGCAGAGTTTCCTAGTAATATGGAAAACTTAACGCATTCTAACGTTTGTTATAGAATGTTGCCTGATGGTCAGAAATTCGAGAAAGACATAACAATTGCAATAAGGTATGATTCTACGCAACTTCCTTTTGGTTACACAGCAAATGATATTTATACATTCTTTTACAATGAAGAAAAAGGGGTATGGCAACAAATAGAAAGAGATAGTGTTGATAAGAAAGAACAATTAGTATATTCAAGAACTAATCACTTTACTGATTATATCAATGGAGTATTGAAAGTGCCGGAAAACAATGACGCTATGGCCTACACCCCTACATGTATAAAAGACTTGAAAGCCGCTGACCCAATGAACGGTATTACTCTGCTGTCTCCACCTGAAGCGAATAACAAGGGGACTGCAAATCTTACATATCCATTGACTATTCCTGCCGGCAGAAGAGGGATGCAACCAAACCTTAATTTAACTTACAATAGTTCTGGTGGCAGTGGATTTGTTGGTTTAGGCTGGAGCATAGGTATTAGTGAGATAAGTGTGGAAACTCGCTGGGGCGTACCATTATATGATGATTCCCTAGAAACAGAGACATACCTATTAGACGGTGAAACGTTGGTTGGTTCTTATTATGATGAAAATGGCTTATTTAGACTCAAGAAACCTACATACAGACGGGATTTTGATAGAAGAATAGATGCTACTCTAC
>ONOZ01000174.1 GCA_900319595.1 uncultured Bacteroidales bacterium
TCATTATACCAACCTTTCAAGTTGAAAGGAGGATTTGCCATGATATAGTCGAAGTAAAGACCTTTATGCAGGTCGTTAGTGAAAGTGGAATCGCTTTCCGAGCCCAGATTATGACTGATGCCACGCAGAGCAAGGTTCATCTTTGCTAATCGATAGGTGGCAGCCTCCTTCTCCTGTCCATATACATTGATACGACTGATGTCCCCTTGTTTGGCTTTTACCAAGTCGGTACTCTGAATGAACATACCACCAGAGCCACAACATGGGTCATAAAGAGTTCCATCGAATGGCTCGATAACAGTAGCTATCAACTGCACCACATCGTGAGGTGTATAGAATTCGCCTTCCTCTTTCGTGGCATTAACGGCAAACTCCTTCAGGAAGTATTCATAGACACGGCCTATAAGGTCTTTCTCTTCACCAAACGTCTTATGACTAATTTTGTTAACCTCGTCCACAATCTTCTTCATATCGTTGGCCCCGAGATTGCGTTGTGTGAATGTACCTTCCACAAAACAACCCTTTAACTGTGGATTCGTCTCGCCAATGCTACGAAGTGCAGTATCAAGAGCCACATTCAGTTGAGGTGCAGCCGTATTGATGATAGTGGACCAACGAGCCTCCATGGGCAAGTCAAAAGTGCCATCAGTAAAAGTGGCATCATCAAAGAAAGCCTTGATAATCTCCTCGTTGTCTGGGTCTAAACCTTCCTCAATGAGTCGCTGACGAAGCGAAACCACTCCATCCTCGTATTTCTCGCCCATAAAGCGGAGGAACACGAGAGTCAGCATCATATCACGCTTCTCAAAAAACGATCCTGAGTTCTTTGCTTGCCTTAATATATCTCGACACTTGAACAAGATATTGTCAAGGTTCAGTGTTTCTTCTTTTACTTTCTTTGCCATATATTGTTATTAACGATTTCGTAATGAGTAAAATAAGGATAGTATGGGTTTTTGTTTTGTCATTCGCATTAGTGATATAGAAGTGATTTTTACATCAACCAGCATAGAATAGACTCCTTAAAAATTACAGAGCATTCTCCGCAATGCCACAATTTTGTGTCCTCATTATACTCCTGAGTAAATACCTTATTAACGCACTTATAAAATATCTCCTGAGTGGAATAGCCCATTCTATTCTGGAGACACCTGTCAATGATGCTTTCTTTGAATGAATCGTTTTTTACGTTAGTCATTGCTCTAAAAGGACGTACTAATTTCGTTTACATCTACTTCAAGTACTTTTGCTATTTACAGTAACATATCCAAATTAGGTTGTGTCGTATTCGTCACACACTTGGAAATCGTTGCCTGATCTTTGCTTAATTGCTCAGCTAAACACTTGTTAGTCTTTTCTTTCTCGGCTAATGCAACCTTAATTCGATTAAGATGTTTACTATCCATACTACATATAATTTATATTTAGAGTGCAAAGATACGATATTTTTGCTAAATATATTCTTTTGAGGAGATAAAATAAATATTTGAAGAAAATGCCAAAATGTCAGTTGTTTTGACAGCATTGCCCTGCTCGCTCCACCTTTTACAATATTAATCTGCCATGTGCATGTTTGGCATCTGTTTTACACTGAAATTCAATAAAAACTTATTTGTTTCGAAACAATAGAAGAAGTGATGAAATCCTTGCAGCTATCCCGAATTTGTCTTTGATTTTAGTCACTGCGTTTATAATAAACGAATCCATCTGTACTATTTGCACCTCGTCAAGCTCCAAGGTAATTTGGAAAGCTGTCTAAGTATTCAAAAAATAGTTACCTCGCAAAAAACAGTAATAGCAAACACCTATAAATTCAAAAAAACATCTAAAAATTGGTATATGTCTACTATTTTTCGTACTTTTGCAAAAAATGTTGAGATAATGTCCGATTAGACTAATTAAACTTTTTATATTTAAATAATTTGGATAGCATAAGTAAAAATATTGTATTAGAAGTTAAAGATTTAAGCGTTTCATTCAAACAAAAGCAAGAATGGCACGAAGTAACTCATAAAATAAATTTCTATATTGAAGAAAGAGAAATACTAGGTCTTGTTGGAGAAAGTGGAAGTGGCAAAAGCGTGTCTTCGTTGGCTATAATGAATTTGCTGGATAAAAGAATTGCTAAGATAACTAACGGAGAGATTGTTTTTAACGGCAAACACAAGGCAATGATATTCCAAGAACCAATGACGGCATTGAATCCTGTCAAAAAGTGTGGCCCACAGGTTGAAGAGATGTTGCTTACCAATACATCCATATCAAAAAAAGATGCTAAAAAAAAGGTGCTTCAATTGTTTGAAGAGGTACTTCTGCCCGATGTTAAACGAATTTACAAATCCTATCCACATTCACTGTCAGGCGGTCAGCGACAAAGAGTAATGATTGCTATGGCTTTGAGTATTGAACCCGAACTTCTTATTGCCGATGAGCCAACGACTGCACTTGATGTAACTGTCCAAAAAACTATATTGCAACTTTTAAAAAAATTACAGCAAAAGCATAATATGGCAGTCTTATTTATTTCACATGATTTGGGTGTTGTTAAAAGTATTGCCGACAAAATAGCAGTTATCTATAAAGGCGAGATTGTTGAAATGAATACTGCTGACAATATATTTCGTAATCCACAACATATTTATACAAAAAGTTTGATAGCCTCGAGACCTCCTTTGACCTATAAGCCGAAACGTCTAATGACAATTGGTGATTTTATGAATGGAGAATCAATAAAACAAATTGAATTGCAGGAGGAAATAAATAAAAATTATATTCATCAGATAGAAAATCCCATACCACTGTTACAAATTAAAGATTTGCAGATTGATTATGTGATAAAACGTAGCCCATTAGGTAGAGTAACCAAACGTTTTCATGCAATAAATAAGGTAGGTTTTGAAGTTATGAAGGGGGAAACTCTTGGTCTTGTAGGTGAGAGTGGTTGTGGTAAAACAACAATTGGACGTGCTATAACA
>ONOZ01000206.1 GCA_900319595.1 uncultured Bacteroidales bacterium
AATCACACTGAAAAATAAAATTTCTTGCGTAAAAAATTCAATAATCACGCTGATTATTCCACTTTTCTCTAAATCATTGTTTTTCAGTACGATTTTTCATTTTGCAAATTTACAAAAAAAATTCTTTACCACCAAATTTTTTTTGATTATTAGTGAAATTTGTTATTTAATTTTGTAGTTTTACACACCTGACACTACGTCCAAATGCACGAAAACCATATATTGTTACATTTGTTGTTATATCCGTTTTATTAAAATCTATACCCGACGACATACCTTGTTGAGATACATCACCCGCCCAGTAATATCCTTGCATTCCTTGATACTGGAAATTACCCGTAAAGGCGTTTCTAAGCCCCGCACAAGGCAAATTTAATTTTCCGTTTGCAATAGAAATATAGTAAATACCCGTTGAGGTAGATTTTATTTCATAGCCAAGATTCAAAACAGCCTTCCATTCCCTTTCCGTTGGCAAACGATAACCACAAGGGCATGGATTGTTTGTTGCCGAGGCGTTGTTCCACAAATCATCTTTTGGATAAGCAATCCAATCATTAGCACGAGCCGAATCAACTATGAAATCTTTTCCTGTTTTTTGAAAATTAGGTGAAATTGTATTCGTTGTATCTGATAGACGTTTCTCATGACCGTCCGTTCTTCTGCCCCATTGATACAAATCACCCCAACTATCCGAAGAAGTTATATCATTACTTAACGCACCTAAGTTTCTATCCAAAAATATCAAAACACCCTCAGAAGTTTGCAACGGCTCCAATTCATAATATGTAAAATTGCCATCTTCGGTTATGATAGGTTTTGAAAACCCATCGTCATAGTTTTGTGCAATAGAGTTGATACTCAGTAATATTGCAAAAATAATTAGATATTTTTTCATGTGTTTCAAATTTTTAGTTATTGGTTAGTTGAGTTTTTTGAATCTGTATAATTGAAATTTAGGTTTGGCAGCCAGAATCAAGCCTGTACCAAAGGAAAGTCCTTTAATTTCTTTTTCAATAGAGTTCTTGTCGTCCAATTTGTAGAAAAACTCACCAACAATAGACAATATATAGTCGCTTTTAGACACTTGCATATCTTTCGCTATCATAATATCATATTGAATATTGGCATAAAGCATTTGATTTTTAGGATAGGTAATGTTTTTGTCCCTTTGAGCAATATTAGAAAAGAAGTTTGTGCCATAGAATGTAATCATATCTTTACTATCATAATAGCCCAAAGTGGCATTCCAAGTTGCAGAGGAGTAGTTGATAGTAGGAAACCATGCATGTCCTGATTTAAAAGGCAAAGTTGAGTTTTTCATATCCTTAGAATACAAATAATTTAACGAAAAAGTCAAAGCATCGGAATTGTTGAACACATTATCTATATGAAAATTCATTCCAAAATGTCCGTTTGCCCAATGGTCTAAATCCAAGGTGGTAATGGTGTCCAATTCTCCGCCATTATGATGCCAAATAAACGAATAATCTAATTGCAAACCCATAGGCAAATTGCCTGCCGTTGATAACAAGCCACTTGTTCCTAAATCAAAACTTTCTCTATCTACATCATTATAAAAATTGAAGTTTTGCCAATTTAACCATGCATCATTAGTCCAATATTTTCCTTTGTAGATTAACTGCAACCCCTCTTCGCCGTCTGAAGAATAAGCAAATTCTCTATTATATAAAGGTATAGGCAAGTAGTGAGAGTTCTCTGTTTTGATATTGCCCATAACAAAATTGAGATTATTGTTTATCTGCCAATCAAAACGAAAATAAGGTTTTAAATGTAAGAGTTTTTGAGTATTAGTATCGGTATAGTATGGCACACTTATGAAATTATTTCTGCCATATTCATCTGCACCCCAATATCGTAACATATTCGCTCCTAAGGAAAATGAAACATTTTTGTTAAGTCTGTACTCCAAATTAGGAATCAAGCGAAAACCTCCTAAAGTATAGCCATAGGCAATTTTTCGTTTGTATTCATTATTTTTCCAAAAGATTTGAACAGGCACATTCAAAGATAAAGTATGTTCATTTTGAGGCGTTAAATCTTCGCTTTGAGCATTTGCCTCAACAAATATAAATAGTGCTAATATGATGACTAATTTTTTTTTCACATCTACAAAAATATGGACGGCCTTTTGCGACCGTCCCCGCCTATTATGAAATACTATATTAGAGCATTATTATATTTTGTTAAACTATCTAACGCATTGGTACGAACGTTTATGTAATCCGTTACTCCCATTGCATTAAATTCTGCTTTAATTGCGTCCTCTGGGTTACCAGCAACGATGATATGTTTTACTTTTCCTTTCAAAATTAGCAAAGCATTCTTTACAAATTCTGGATATTCCTCATCGGAAGAGCAAAGTACCAAAATATCTGGATTTTCCTTCAAAGCATCTTCGCACCCTTTGGCAATATCATCTGTAGGTTTGGATATAATATCGTAACCAGCAACTCCAAAGAAATTAGTAGAGAATCCTTGACGTGCATTTCTCATCGCCAAATTACCATACAATAAATTAAATACTTTTGGTTTCTTTTCGGAATGGATAACCGCAATTCTAAGTGCTTCAAAAGGCTCTGCTGCTCGCTTAAATGTCAAAGTATCAAACTCTTTTTCGCCTTTATCATGACAACCATCGCACCCCACATTTTCAATACTAACCTCTTTTTCCGTAATATTAGGATATTGATTTGTTCCAACGATAACAGTTTTTCTTCTTGCCACATCCTTAGCACGTAAAGCCTCAGTATCTTTTATTTTCTGCTGGACAACATTATTTCTTATTGCTTGCTCGTATCCTCCTTGCTGTTCAACTTCCTTAAATAACTCCCACGCCTTTTGTGCAATGTTATTAGTCAAAGTTTCTATATAATAAGAACCAGCAGATGGATCAACAATTTTGTCCAAATAAGACTCCTCTTTCAATAGTATCTGTTGATTGATAGCAATACGCCTTGAAAACTCATCACTTGGCTTGAAAGCAATATCAAATGGCATAACGGCAATAGAATTAGCACCTCCAACAACGGCACTCATCGTTTCAGTTGTCGTACGAAGCATATTAACGTAAGCATCAAACACCGTCTTGTTATATTTTGTGTCTTCGGTATGAATAAATATTCTTGCGGCTTTGTCATCTTTTGAATACTGCTCGGCAACATTGGTCCATAATAATCTGGCAGCACGAATCTTTGCAATTTCCATAAAATAATTGCTACCCGTTGCAAACGAAAACATCATTCTTTCTACACAATCTTCTGCTTTTATGCCTCTTTCAGTCATATTGTACAGATATTCGTTTGCTATTGCCAAAGAAAAACCTAATTCTTGAGAGATATTGCCACCTGCATTGGAGAATATGTTTCCGTTAATTGTTATAGTTTTGAATTGAGGTAGGTTCTCTATCGCATATTTCATAATCTGAGCCGCCTCGTCCATATTTTCCTTATTAGAACCCCAGAATTTACCGTGTTTAAGTGCAAAAAAATAGGAATCAAAATTCAAACTACCTTTAACTTTCTTTGTATCAATATTGTTATTCTTGCAATAAGATACGAAAAGTTGTAAAAGGTTTAGGAAATTAGAGGATTTCAAAAAGTTAATTCTAATGTAGTCTGGGTAAATTCCATTAAGGAGTATTTTAAAGTCCTCTTCGCTTTGAATATTCTTTGCATTAAACCCAACAGAATTAACACCACGCTCCAAACACTCCAAAGCAATTTGATTTTGAGCATGTATATCATCCGTATCAATATTCATACGGATTTCCCAATCGTTGCCCTTGTCTTCGTATCCGCGAACAAAAGGCTTTTCGTTAGGATTGTTTTGCAAATATTCCAATCCCTTTAAATCAACAGCACGATAATAAGGTTTTACATCAAATCCTTCTATCGTTTTCCAAATGAGTTTTTTGTTATAATCTGCACCTTTAAGGTCTTTTTCAATAGCGGTTTCCCACTGCTCGGTTGTAACCTCTGGAAATTCTGTAAATAATTTATCGTATGCCATAGTATTAGTGTTTTTTATTTCTTTCAAGTTGCAAATATAAAGAAAAAAATTATGATACATAAAAAAATAAGAAATATTTTACAAAACTATTGTATAAAATAGTAAGTCCGCCACAATCTTATTTGTAACGGACTCGTTTTTAATTTAATCAATTTAAATTTCAATGTTTTTATTTCTTATGTGATGCGTAGTAATTCATCAAACAACCCTCTGCCAAAATATCTCTTTCGTCCTTAGTCAAGTTTTGGAAGAATAGGTGAATATCTTTTACGCCGTCCTTTGTAATTACCTTAGCGTCAATTTCTTCTTTACCTTCTAAAACTGCTTGACGTATGTTCGGCACAAATACATAATCGCCTGCCTTGTAGTCAAATGGCGTTTCAGGAGAGATTGTGAATGGCATAATACCCCAATTGATACAGTTGCTACGATAACGTTTAGTTGCATATTCGTAACAAATGTTTGCATCACCACCAAGTACCTTCTGACAAGATGCTGCTTGTTCTCTCGCACTACCATCTCCCGGTTTGTTTGCAAATACGCAAGAACCAAACGAAGTGTTTTTAGCATCTGCTCCAACTTTTGCCAATGCATCCTTAATATTCTGAGGGACATTGCCTTGTCTTCTCTGAAGGTCTTCGCCTTGTATTCTCTTGCTCAAACCAACATACTCAGGAACACGACGAGATAGAGCAAACTCAGACAATTTCAACGGATTAGAGCGATATGATGAAGTTTCACCAGATGGTATCAACTCGTCAGTTGTAGTAACTGGGTCATGAATAACAGCAGCCAACTCTAATAACATATTTTCTTCCATGGCATACATCTTTGGCCAGTCTTTAATGTTTGGTCCATAGCGAAGTTCTGCTTTTTCATCGGCTTTGCCGTAACCATTATAAACTCTCTTCTCATATACCTTAGGATCAAATTGATAACCTACGTAATTCACGTTGTAATCAATGTCTGTAGCAGCAGTAATCACACCACCATTAGCAGCAGTTGCAGCAATACTTCTTGCGTCCATCAAGGCAACTAACGAAATCTGTCCGTCCTTTGGCTTACTACCCTCACGGTTAGGGAAGTTACGAGTAGTATGACGGATACTTAAGCCATTATTTGAAGGAACATCGCCTGCACCGAAACAAGGTCCGCAGAAAGCAGGTTTGATTGCCACGCCAGCCTCTAACAAATCCTCTGCAATATGAGAACGTGTAGCAGCCAAATATACAGGTATAGACTGAGGATAAGCACTTGCCGTAAAGTAGTCGTTACCAGTTGATTTATCTTTCAAAATAGCCGCAGCCGCAGCCAAGTTATCGTATGTACCACCGGCACAACCAGCAATAATTCCTTGATCTGCAACAACCTTACCGTTCTTTATCTTGCTAACCAAATCAACCTCTACCTTATCGCCAAAACGTTTCTTGGAATCCTCTTCAACCTCGCGAAGAATCTTCTCTGGATTAGCCTGCAATTCTTTGATTGTGTAGGCGTTAGATGGGTGATAAGGCAAAGCAATCATACATTCTTGTTTAGACAAGTCAATCTTTATCATACTATCATAATATGCCACCTTGCCCGGACGTAACTCTTTGTAATCTTGCTCCCTTCCGTGCATTTTATAATAGTTATGAACTTCCTCGTCAGTAACCCAAATAGAAGTCAGACATGTAGTTTCGGTAGTCATCACTTCTATACCGTTACGGAAGTCAATAGGCAAGTTTTTAACGCCAGGTCCTGCAAATTCCAATACCTTATTCTTTACAAAACCATTATCAAAGGTCGCTTTAACCAAAGATATAGCAACATCATGAGGACCTACACCCTTACGAGGTTCTCCTTCCAACCAAACCAACACAACTTCCGGAGCGTTGATGTCCCACGTGTTTTCAAGTAGTTGTTTTACTAACTCTCCGCCACCTTCTCCGACTCCCATATTACCCAATGAGCCGTAACGTGTATGAGAATCTGAACCTAGTATCATATTACCACATTTAGCCATAGCCTCACGTGCATATTGGTGAATAACTGCTTGATTTGTAGGGACAAATATGCCACCATATTTCTTAGCAGCAGACAAACCGAAAACGTGGTCATCTTCGTTTATTGTACCTCCTACAGCACATAAAGAGTTGTGGCAGTTGGTCATACCGTATGGCAATGGGAATTTCTTTAATCCACTTGCACGGGCTGTTTGTATAATACCTACGTAAGTAATGTCATGAGAAATCAAAGCATCAAACTTAATTCTCATTTTCTTTCCTTTGTTGCCATCAACCTCATGGTTTCTTAATATACTATAAGCAATAGTGTTTTCTCTGGCTTCATCTGCTGAAGGCATGTTAGCAGAATCCATCACAAGTTTCTCTCCATCAAGAAGATAAACCCCTTTGTTGATAAGTTCTATCATACTTGTTTTTTGAATTTTATTTTGTTTATTCTTATGTTAATTTGTTACCTTATTTATCATTTTTTGCTTCCAAAATTGGCAAACATGCCTCAGTTGGGATATATATAACTTTGTTCTCAGCCAAATTCTGTTGTCTGACCCAAAGATATTGAATATAAGTTGGAGTTATGCTACCATTCTCTATTTCAATGGCTTTGGCAGCACCTTTTGCTCTTTCTATTTCGGCTTGAGCGTTAAGTTTCTCCGCTTCCAAGTTTGCTTTCGCCTCTTCTATCTTGATTCTTCTATTTTGTTCTGCTTGTGCAAATTCGGCTTTACCTTTCATTTCTTGTTTCCACACATTATATTTTGGTAAACCAATCATCGCCACAATGATGATAAATAAAAATCCAACAAGACAGATAACCACTGCTGAAATTTGTTTCTTATTCATAATGTTTCCTTATTATTTATATTTCGCTACAGTTTGCAAATTTAATTAAAGTTTTTTGAATGCAATAATTTATGAATACTTTTTTTTGCTTTGTATAAATATTTGTCCCTAACAATGTAATTTTCAAAGAAATACTACTCAAAAATCACTAATTTTAGTTTAGATTTTTATTTTACAAGATTATTGTTCTTTTAATTTAATAAAGAATATATGAATAACGTCAAAGAAAGCATATCTGCAGCACCTCCCGAAGAGATATTTTCTTTAATATATTCTGTATTAAGTTGTTGTAATTTTTCTATGTCGAAATTTTCAAATAATTCTTTTGCTTGTTTCTTCACTCTCTCAACTGTCTGAGCATCTTTGCGATAATAAATGTTTGTATCGTCTAAACTGCTCATTATTAACAGCAGCAATTTATGCAGACAATGTTCTTCATCTTTATGTTTTGTATAATATGGCAGCCAAATTTGGAATAAATCCTTGTAGCCATCAATAGCGTTGTACAAAGCACCTTTTATGCTATATGTTTTCAACACCTGATTGCCGTGCGTGTATTCAGGTTGGTCCCATCTGCTTGCTAACATTGATATGCAGATTTGTAAATTTTCTTTAGACATATTATCATATGTGTATAACAGATGTGAGGCACATATAATCACAAGTCCCATTGAAAATAACGCTCCTTTGTGGGTGTTTATGCCATTAGTTGTTTTAAACATAGCGTTTTCTGCTTGCAATCCTAAGTCTTGAATTTCTTTTACAAAAGG
>ONOZ01000024.1 GCA_900319595.1 uncultured Bacteroidales bacterium
GGAACATGTCAAAAACCTAAATTTATTGATTATGCAGATGGAGTTAATATATTAAAATGGCTTTCATCTCTAAAATAATATGAAATTTCATCAAAAATTAGTATCTTTGCAACTTCAAAAAAGTAAATTAGAGTTTTGGAAATACTGTCATTGGAGAATATTAGCAAATTGTCTTATCCGTGCGTTGTAACTATTGGAATGTACGATGGAGTGCATATTGGACATCAGAAAATGCTAAAAGAACTTGTCCAAATTGCACAAAAAACTAATACAAAGAGTTGTGTGATAACTTTTGCTAATCATCCACGAACGGTTTTGGATAAAAAAAATGACGCTCCTATAAAACTTTTGCAGACAAATGCAGAACGATTTACAAAAATTGCTCAATTTGGTATTGACTACCTTATTCCTATTACATTTACGCAAGAATTTGCAAAACTTTCTCCAACGCAATTTTTGGATATCTTGAAAAGCAAAATTGACATCAAATTACTTTTGCTTGGTTATGATAATACATTTGGCAATCCTAATAATAACGAATACAATGATTTATTAAGATTTGGCTGTTATCAAGAAATAAAAATTCAAAAAGAAGTTTCGGGGATTTATTATCAAGACATAGAAATTTCTTCTACACAAATTAGAAAATCTTTGTTGGAAGGCAATATAATAAATGCTAATGCAATGTTAGGAAGTACCTACAATATTACCTCTAAAGTAATTAGGGGTTTTCAAAATGGTAGAAAAATAGGATTTCCAACTGCAAATATTTCATTACCACTAGATAAAGTTATTCCTAAGCAAGGAGTTTATGCAACTAACACAATAATAAATGCTATAAGATATAAGTCTGTTACAAATATAGGTAATAACCCTACTTTGAATGCAACAAATACGACCATAGAAACGTATATTATTGATTTTAACAGAGATATTTACGACAAAATCATTACAATTGAGTTTTTGGATTTCATAAGAGATGAAAAAAAGTTTGATAATTTAAATGACCTATCTTTACAAATACAAGATGATGTCCTACATGCGAAAAATATTATGTGCTAATTTATTTGTATTAACTGTTTTACAGATTGCAAATTGTCAAGATGGTTATTTCCATTCGTTACAAGAGGCAATGCAACAGCCCGATAGTGTTATTAGTTTGACTTTAAAGAAAAATAAACTAAAAGAATTTCCAATTGAAATACTACAAATGAAAAATATAGAGCGTTTGGATTTGTCCCGCAATTCTATTAAAGAAATTCCTAAAGAAATTGGCAATTTAAAGAATTTACATTACGTCAATGTTGCACAGAACTATTTATCTGCATTACCAAAAGAAATGTCTAAATTACCATTAGATACACTTATTTTATGGGATAATCAAATTAGAGAGTTTGACGAGAATTTCAAAAATAATAATCTAAAATTTTTAGATATAAGAGCGATTTCTATGACACGTAAAGAACAGAAAGCAATCAAACAATTGTTCCCAAAGGCAAGGATAAAAAAAGACCACCCGTGCAATTGCAATTGATAAATATTTTAAATTAAAATCACGAAAAAGTAAACACAAACTTCTAATTACTAATTCTCACACCAACCATAAGAGTCGTTTTAGGCATAGGAAAACCATAATTTATTTCGTATTCTTGATTCAATATATTGTCAATTTTTGCAAATAAATGAATCTCCTTTGATAACTTGAAATCTACATTAGCATTCCATAGAATAAAATCTTCTTTTATTTCAATAGGAGTTACTTGCGTTGATAATCCTCCTATATATTGCATTCCGGTGATTATAGAAAAACGATAAAATTTGTAATTTCCACCTATATATAATTTATGTTCGGGTGCGGCAAGTATTGGATTTTTCATATTTAAGTAAGAATAATTGGTATTGAATCTTAATTGCGTACAAGGACTATAAGAAATCTCACCTTCAATGCCCCAATTCTCAATCTCTCCTGTATTTATATTTAGAGGTTTTCCGCTAATCATTGCCGTTTCAATTAGATTACTTGCCTTTAAATAGAACACATTTAATGCATATCTTAATCTATCACCTAACAATCTTTGTTTAAACGATAATTCATAATTCATAAGCTCCTCTGCTTTCAATTCACTATTTTTAGGTCGATACATATACATTTCTCTTATGGTAGGATTTCTAAAGCCTTTACCAATAATTCCTCGTATTTCAAGATTTTTTGGAAATAGCAACGTAAAACCTCCTTGTGGAATGATCTGAGTGCCAGCTTGCGAATGATTATCAACCCTAACCCCCGCATCCAAAATCAACCATGAAAAAAGATTTTGACGCACATCAACATAACCAGCAACTTCACTCTGAGTTGTGTCTATAATTGTAGTTTGCTTGCCATTAGACATCAATTCATTCCATGCACGACCACCAAAAATTTGATAATCTGCTCCAATAGTAATAGTATTACCTTCAAATAAATAGAAACTCTCGTAAATACTCGCTCCTCCCATCAAATCGTTATGCTTATACCAAGAAGTTTGAGGACTTTCACCTATATAGTAGCCGTTATTTATCTTGTGATGCCCCCAATTATAGAACACTCTAACAGCACCAGATGATTTTGCATAGTTATTAGTTAAATTTATCGCGGTAGAACCCCTTGTTACATGCATAACATTATCAAATATAGGATTATTTACTTCTCCCGGATTATCACTATTGAAATGAGAAACATTAACGTCTGCATTTAGTTGCCAATAGTCTGAAATATCATAGCCAAGTTTAACAAATGTAGAGTACTGATTAAAATCCATGTTATCTCGATGTCCATTTGTAGAGCCAAAGTTTAAACCTACGACGCTAAAAAACTTATTTTGTCTAAACCTATTGAC
>ONOZ01000157.1 GCA_900319595.1 uncultured Bacteroidales bacterium
AATCTACCCAAAGGGATACCACGACCATAATCTCTAACTCTAACTTTTCCACTATCAAACTCTATATCAAGTTCAATATTCTTGCCCTGTCCCATCGCAAACTCGTCAATGGAATTATCCATTATCTCTTTGACCAATACATATATACCATCATCGGCAGAAGCACCATTACCAAGTTTACCAATATACATACCAGGACGCTTTCTTATGTGCTCATTCCACACAAGCGTCTTTATATCCTCTTCGCTATAGTTAATATTACTGTTTACAATCTCTTCCATAATACGAAGTGCAAATTTACAAAAAAATATTTTATCTTTAAGGAGATTTTTCATAAATTTGCATTTTCTAATATGATATTAAGAATAAAATGAAAAGGATTTTTACTATTATAGTATTGACGTGTCTTTGTAGTGTTGCCTATACGCAAAACGAGGTCGCATGTCCGACAGGGTTAAAGGTAACGGAAATTGACGAATATTCTGCCACTTTAACCTGGAATAAGCAAGATGGTATTATGAAGTATATTGTTTCTTATAATGTGGCAATGAGTGAGAATGCAATTACAAAAGAAACGACTGATACTTTTTTGTACATAGATGATTTGCTGTCTGCAACCCAATATTTATGGAAAATAAGAGTCGTAAGTGCAGATTGGGACACTAGCGATTGGTCTAATATTGGTTATTTTTATACCCTGGGCTACTCTACAAACTGCAATCAAGTAAGCCATATAACAATATCGCCAGCAGGCAATAGTAAATTACTTGTAGGTTGGACAGCAGAAGAGAATGCTCTATATTGGGAAATTGTTTATGATGAAATAGGTTCAAAACCTGACGATATAGGCAAACGTTATTTCACCTCGGACTGGGAATATACACTGGAAAATTTACAAATAGGCACTTCGTATCAGATAGCAATAAGAAGCCATTGTCAAGGAGCATTTAGTAATTGGTCTTACGCATATATAAAATATTCCTTTGAACAAATACCTCTGCCATTGCCAATAAAAATAGATTTTTCAGATGATAATAGCACATCCAACATAGGTTTGATCTCGTCCAACACCAATCCATGGATTATTGGATGTATAGAAAACTCGGATTTACAAGAAAAAAATAACAAATATTTATATATAAGCAACGACAATGGGGAAAATGCCATATTTAATAACAATATAAAAACCTCTTCGTACGCTTTTATCGATTTTTATGTACCCGAATTTTCAACAGGATTTTGCCTAAGCTTTGACTATATGTCCAATCTGATATCCAATAATGATGGTCTCAAAGTTTTTTTGACAAGTGACGCCACTGCTTTAGATATAGAGTCTATGATTTCTTCTTCTTATCAGGTCGGAAAAACAATATATAACAACACTAACAGTGAGTGGCAAGAGGAAAAGATTGAATTTCCTAATACTTATGCTGATTCTCCACGTAAAATAGTATTTGCCTGGACAAATACCGATACTTGCCAAGACAATTCCTCCATAATTTTGAAGAATATAAGTATAACACCCCATTACTGTCCTACTCCAGATTCTTTACTCATTGATGCAATAACTTATAATGGAGCGGAAGTTTCCTGGAATTTAAAAGATTTCTGGCAGACATTCAATCTACAATACAGAAAACTTAACGATACAACTTGGAATACTATAGAAGAAATTTATAATCACTATATCTTAGACATATTAGAAGAAAATACTACTTATGAGGTACGTTTACAGGCAAATTGTACTAACGAACAAAGTTTGTTTTCTCCTATTTTTAAATTTACTACTGAAATTTTCATAGAACCTATTGATGCTACAAGTATAAAATATGATGTTAGTTATAATTCTGTACATTTAAACTGGACAGAGAAAGATAATGTAAAATTCTATTGTGTTGATTATAAAGAGAATATCCCATCTGCAAAATGGAAAACAATAGAAACAGCAACAAATGCTTGCACAATTTCGGACTTATACCCCAACACTCAATACGCATGTAGAATCCGTATAGTCAATATGCAAGACAAAACGAGCAAATATTCAGATGAGATAAATTTCACAACCCTATGCACTCCAATATTTGATTTCCCTTATATTGTTCATGATGAAATTTCATACAGCACTCTCAACGGTTTCACTTCACTACCAACTTGTTACGATACATCTTTATCTGCACTTATGACGCCCGTTCTGGATTTATCTTCGTTGGAAGTCGCCGTGTTGAGTTTTGATATTCTTGCAAACAATTCTGTAAATATATTCATATCTAATGATAATGGTAAAACATATTCGTCGTTGGCAAACATAAAACAAGAAGATTTGTTAGAAAATACATATGTGAATAAAAAGTATATCCTAGCCGAATACAAAATGGAAGACCAAGTCCAAATAAAATTTGTATTCAATTCTAACGGAAAGCAAAACGTGGTAGCAAAATTAAAAAACATTACAGTAGCAACCACTTGCACTGCACCACGAAGTATATACATTGATAGCATTAGTTATAGTTTTTTTACGGTTTGGTGGTCCGAAAACAATATGGCAACATCTTGGATAGCAAAATTGTATAATGATAAAAACGAACTGTTAAAAACTTTGAATGTTGGCGAAAACTCCTGTACTTTTACGGGATTGGATGAAAATACCCTATATAAGGTGGTTGTCAAGAGCTACTGCTCAATAACAGAAAGTTACGATTCCGTGTATTTAAATATAACAACCCTTAATTCTGATGACGGAGGATGCCATGCTCCTAAGAATTTCAAAGCCTATTGGTTCAAAACAAAAGGAGAGGAAACTATATTGGCAAATTGGGAAGCAAGTAATAACGACAAAGTATGGGAGGTATGGTATAAAGATGTGTATGCAATGGACTGGAATAGGAGGACTGTTACCGTCGTCCCGTCTTTTTCAATAAGAAACTTAGATAGAGGTGTTTCTTATGAAATAAAAGTGAGAACTATCTGCTCTCAGATAGACACTTCGGATTTTACACACACAGATACTGTTACAATAGACAAAAGTTCATTGATGGAGATATGGGATAATGTATTGCACACCAATGCTTATCCTAATCCTGCAAAAGATTTTGTGAATATAGAATGCCCATACTCAGATTTAGATAAATTAGAGCTGAGAAATTTTGATGGGAAGGTAATCACAACTCTGCCATACGAATATATCTATTCGCAAAGACCAATATATCACGTGGATTTATCAAATATAGGATGCGGAGTATTTATTCTATACGGATACGTAGACAATAAAATATTTGCAATTAAGATTATAAAAAACTAAAAATTCAGAATATGTGTTCTTATTGTACAAAAGTATAGTTTTTTTTTGTATCTTTGCATTGTCTAATAAAAATATAAACAAAATTTATAGAATATGAAAATGGTTGCTGCCTCATTACTGAGTGCCGATTTTGGAAGGTTGAAAGAAGATCTTGAAATGTTGAATGAAAGTGAAAATGATTGGGTTCATATAGATGTTATGGACGGAAAATTTGTCCCCAATATATCTTTTGGGCAACCTGTGATAAAACATATAAAGAAATACTCAAAACAACCGCTGGATATCCACCTTATGATTGAGGACCCTGACAGATATTTTGAAGATTTCAAATCTTGCGGGGCAAATATCATAAGTGTTCATTACGAGGCATGCAGACATCTGCATCGTTCATTATCTGCTATCAAAAGTTTGGGAATAAAAGCAGCCGTTGCCCTAAATCCTCATACTCCAGTAGAGTCAATCAAGGATGTTTTGTATATGTGTGATATGGTTTTATTGATGAGTGTCAATCCGGGGTTTGGAGGACAAACGTTTATTGAGCATACATATAACAAAATTCGCACACTAAAACGAATGATTGATGAAAGAAAACTGCCAACTTTAATTGAAATTGACGGGGGAGTAAACTTGCAAAATTCTTCACAACTTTATGACTCTGGAGCAAATGTTTTAGTTGCAGGAAATGCAATATTTTCTTCGTCAACTCCCCAAAAAACAATTAAACAACTAAAAATGTAAATTTAGCTTATGATGCAAACGTCTTTACATAAACAAAATATTATGCAAATATGAGTTGGTTATTCAAAAACAATAAATTGGCTGATTTAAGCGACGTAAAAACGGATATTCATTCACATTTGATACCAGGAGTTGATGACGGGGCAGAAAATATGAATGAGTCTATACGATTAATTTCACAACTCAAAGAATTGGGATATAGAAAATTAATCCTAACTCCACATGTCAGATATGGTAGTTTTGATAATGATACATCTACTTTTGATAAAAGATTAGAGGATGTAAAAGACGCTATTCATGAAGAAGGCATTAATATTGAATTAGAGGTTGGTGCAGAACAGACAATAGATGAGGGCTTTGAAGAACATTTCAAAAAAGGAGAACTGAAGCATTTTGGCAAACATAAATATCTGCTAATAGAATTTCCTTTTATTTCTGTACCTGCTTATATCAAAGATTTAATTTTTAATTTGCAGATTTCGGGTTATAGACTCATACTTGCCCATCCTGAAAGGTATCTTTATTTACCTACTGAGCCTGAATTGATTGAGCATCTACACAATGCGGGTGTTTTGTTTCAATTAAACATACTTTCTTTGATTGGATTTTATGACAGACCTACTCAAAAATTTGCAGAAAAGTTAATAGAAAACGGCAAAATTGATTTAATTGGTACAGATTTGCATCATCAATCCCATATTGACGGCATAAAAAAAAAAAAAAAAAATAAGTA
>ONOZ01000065.1 GCA_900319595.1 uncultured Bacteroidales bacterium
CTAAATTCTGTAAAATCAATCCGAATAATTTTGGTACGATGAAATGATTTTTCGGCATATTTCATTCCTATCATAACATCGTTGGGTGATAATTTTTTCAGTAACAGTCCAATAGCCTTGTTTTTTTCTATATCTGATATGTCCAATTCTGCTTTGCCTTGCATCATAACGCTTTCGTATTCAGTAGTAAATTTACTTGACAACAAATTCACTCTCCCCACAATACAAAAAGATACATTGGGATTTTTAGAAAGTGCATCTATTTTCTTTCCTTCCAATGCACAATGAACATATATTGAACTCTCCCCATTCCAAACAAAATTTATTGGCACGGCGTATGGTAACCCGTTAGTCGCTATCATAGACAAAACTCCAAACTCGCAATTTGTCAATAACTCCCTTGCTCTTTGCTCGTCCAAAAGTCTATCTTGTCGCCTTACTTTTGCATTATTGTAAATCATATCTATTCGTAGTCAAAATTATACACAACCCCACTGCAAAGTTACGACATTTTGTGCAATAATCAAAGTTTTTTGTAATTTATTGTATAACTATCTTAGTTTCAAATATATCACTAATATTTTTAACTTGCAAAATATAAATTCCTTTAGGCAAGTCTTTCACATCAATTATTATTTTAGCTTGATTTCCAGTAACTTCTATTGTTTTTATCTCCTCTCCTGCTCTATCTATCAACCTTATAACATATTTATTTGCAGACGGTTGCAAATTGATGTGTATTTTGTCGGTTGCGGGATTTGGATATACTGTAATTCCTTTATTATTAGATAATTCCTCTAATGATGATGAAACTTTGATTTTTGTTGTAACAATACTATCACAACCATTTATGCTTGTAAGAGTATCAATATATGTCCCACGTTTAGTATAAATGCTTTCCCCTACTCTATGAGTATCCCCCTTTGCAATAGTTACGGTCGTATCTATTTGATATACTGGATTTACAACCAAATATAGAGAAATAATACTATCACAGCCGTAGCGATTCTGTAATGTGTCAAAATACTCGCCCCCTGTTGTTAGATTTCTACCTGAAAATAAATATGTTGTACCTTGACATATTTCTATTGTATCGCTCTCTAAGGGCAAATTGGCAGGATTGATTTTAAGGTTATATGTTACAATACTATCGCACCCAGCAGAAGAAATCAAAGTATCGGTAAGTGTCATTGTTGTATCATTGAAAATCAGTATTTTACCATAATTTTGTTGCGTTGCATAAATAACAAAATCCTGATTGGAACAAATTGTTGTATCCTTATTTGTAAAAATCTTCTCCTTTACATCTAATTGTAAATATATTATGCTATCACACCCATTTACTGATTGTAATGTATCACAATATATGCCTTTTTGCAAAATCTCTTTATCATTAAAAACAAATGAATTACCTTCACAAACATATTCTTGCAATATGGTCGGAATACCTTTTAAAGATATATTGTCTATTATAGCGGGAGGGTTGTCCCCAGCGGAATTATCATTTCTCCAAACAAATACAAGCAAAGCAGTATCACAGGCAAAAGGAGTCTTCATCTTGGCAACAATATGTTTTTGTCCTTTACTATCTGAATAATAGGCATTTCCGCTATCAAAAAGAAAAGAATTAGTTTTGTAATATGCTCCAATAAACCCCAAAGCAGAAGAAGATGGCGATGGTAAATATAAATCATAATCTTTAGGTAAAACCATAATCTTCAAATAATCCTTATTGCTTTCTCCTGCTATATGGACATCAAATTCTATCTGCAAACTATCAACGGCAGATATGAATATGCGTTTATAAGCCAGCGAAATAGAAGCAGATTTTTTGTTATAAATTGTATCTGTTTTATTTTCAGAAACATACAAACACGTATTACTATCATCATACGACCCTATAGTCCATTTATTCTTACCCGTAGAATGCCTAAATTGCCAACTATTATTTTCTGTCGTGGATTCAAAATCATAGGTATAATACTCAATGAAAGAAATTGTGTCATTGCCTGCAAATAAAGCAGTTACAATCGCACATAATGAGAAAAAAACTATATTCTTCAATATTTTAATCATTTTCAGCAGATTGCCAATGAAATATTAGAAATTGATAATATAATCCATTCGCATTTGAACGCCCTGCATTTCGCTAATATCTTTTAATTGTAAGAAGAAACTTGCAGGTTTGCCTAATTCCTTAGTCAAAGTCTTCATTCTAACCTCATCGGACTGAGAATCAATTATTTGTTCCCAGATACCCATAGTTTTAGGATAGGTAACAATTCCATAATTCTTTATATTAGCCTTATTTGCAGCCACTTGAATTGCTTTTTTAAGACCTCCAAATTCATCAACAAGTCCTAATTGCTTGGCATCTTTTCCACTCCATACTCTACCTTTTGCAATAGAGTTTATATATTCTGGTGTTTTGCCCCTACCTTGTGCAACTCTTGTAATAAAAGTAGTATAAAAATTCTCTACATTTCTTTGCATCATCGCCTTTGCCTCAGGTGTCATTGGAGTTACAATACTTATCGGGTTACTATTAGCGTGTGTTTTAACCGTATCAAATGTTATACCTATCTTATTTTTCAACGCTCTACCAAAATTAGGAATTACGCCAAAAACCCCTATTGAACCAGTGATAGTTGTCTGGTTTGCAACGATATAACTTGCATTTGAAGACATTTCATAACCAGCCGATGCAGCCACATCTCCCATAGAAATAATAACAGGTTTTTTCCTTTTAGCCTTTATTACTTCGTTGGTAATCAATTCGCTTGCCACAGCATCACCTCCCGGAGAATTTACTCTCAATACTATAGCCTTTACTTTATCATTATTTGCTGCTTTCTCTATCGCCTTACATACTGTTTCACTACCTATACTCAAATCACTACCTTTGCCTTGATTTACATTGCCATAAGCATATACAATAGCGATGTTTTCATTCTGCGATTTATTTATATTTGCTATCGTTTTTCTATAAGTATTATATCCTATATAATTGATTTTCGTTTTCTTAGATAGTTTATTTTGTGCTATAACTTGCTTATTTATAGTATCTTTATAATCTGTTTTGAAACCTAAATAATCAATTAACCTATTTTTCAAAGCGTCTTGTGGGAGAAAACCTTGCAAAGAAGAAATCATATCATTGAATGTTGCCTCGTCTATATTTCTTGCCGAAGACATTTGCAAAGACAACACGCTCCAAATAGAATTAAGGTATTGACGAGTCTGTAAGCGGTTAGAATCCGACATATGATTCATTGTATATGTTTCGCCTGCCGATTTGTATGCATTATTAACAGGACGAATCAAATCAACGTCAATATCCAATTTATTTATCAAATCTTTATAATACATAACTTCGCCCCCCATACCAGACAACATAATCATACCCGCAGGATTTACCATAATATTATCTGCAACGGTAGCGATGTAATATGATTTTTGGTCAATCATATCTCCGTATGCATAAATCTTTTTGCCACTTGTTTTGAAATCCTCTAAAACCTCTCTTATCTCTCCGGCAGTTGCAACTCCGTTTGCTTGAAATACTTGAAGGTTTAACATTATGGCTTTTATATTCTTATCATTTTTTGCCTTATCTATTACTTGTATAAACTCTGTTAGTCCTATTGCTTTATTACTTAATCCATCTGAGGAAATCATTGAAGTAATATCATCTATTTCTCTGTCATATATCGGCTTAGACAAATCAACTACCAAAACGGTATTATCCTTTACTTTTACCTCCTCAGTACTCTTGCCAATAGAAGCCACCATAGAAACTAAAATTGCTATGATAATGAAAAAAGAAAGTATCATTGCCAATCCACTTCCTAAACACGATGCAAAAAGAAATTTAAAAAACTGTTTCATATCTACTTTATACAAATTTAAATGTTATACATACTAAAAACTGCCTTGCAAATTTACGAAATTTCTTTATATCCTTTAATTATTTTAAAAATTATTTGTATTTTGTTTTGATTTTTTCCTAAATTTTTTTTGTTAATTCAAAATTTTTTCATATCTTTGCAAAGTGAATAATCGTACTGAAAAACAATGATTTAGAGAAAAGTGGAATAATCAGCGTGATTATTGAATTTTTTACGCGGAAAATTTTATTTTTCAGTGTGATTAAAAAAATAATAAGTGAATACTTAAAAATTAGGTGAAAAAATGACAAATTTATCCCTAAAAGAAAGCAAAAATAGTTTTGTAACTACCTCATTATCAAGTATATGGGGGGGGTACGGAATATGTAGTAGGGAGGATTTAGTATATAATATAAATAGTAATATGGTCGTAGGTGAGAATATTCTCTTGCCTATGACTTCTATTTTATGTAAAATCAATATTATTTATTAACGCATCCGACACGAATTAGGATATAAAGAAATGAATAATACACCACAACAAACACCTACAGAGTTTGCGGACAAGGTTCTTGCAAAATTTGAAAGACATCTTATAGATTCTGTCTTTTGTTTCATTGAACAGGACAGAGATTTAATAAAAGAGTATCTGGAATTGATTGCAAGGGAGGGAAGTTTGCAGCAGGTTAATAGTCAAATTGCAAAAAAGATTGCGGAGCATTATGGTCGTAAAGGTACGGGTGAAGAAAGAGTGCCAAAAAGTAGATTGATTCAAAGCTACTCAGAATTAGGCTAAACAAAAAAGGCAGGGGAAATGAATCTTCTGCCTTTTTTCATTAA
>ONOZ01000073.1 GCA_900319595.1 uncultured Bacteroidales bacterium
CTTTTAGTCTTAATTGTATTGTTTGCAAATCTTGTTTTGTAGAAGATAATTCTTGCTTTATTTCAGAGTAATCTTTTTGACTACCTAACAAAGATGCTTGTTCTGTTAGTTGTTTATGTTGTTCTTGGGTCTCTTTATTTTTTATAGATAAGTCTTGTTTTGCTTGCTCTAATTCTTTTTGCAATCGTTCTTGCTCAGATATAAGATTATTATTTTTATCTTCTATTGATTGTAACTTTAATCTATAATTATCTTTTTGACTAATGATATCCTCGTAGTCTTTTTGTCTTTCCAATATTTCTTTATTCCTAATGTTTTCTATATGCAAGGCGTTTTTTTCTTCTTCAATGTGTGCAAACCTATCTTGCAATTCTTTGTAATTCTCTGCTGTTTTCAATAACAAACCGTTATCTTTGTTTAATTCTGCAATTTTGTTTTGCAAATTTTCAATCTCTACACTATTGCCTCGTACTGTTCTTTTGGAAATTGCCTTGATAGAAACAATAATACTCGTTATAAGCAATACTGCAATAATTCCTAATAAAACTTCAGATGTAATCATTTATTTGTACTCCTATACTTTTATATTAAATATGTTTTTATGTCTGCAAAATTATAGAAATTATATGACATTTAGTGTCATAGTTAGAATAATGTTATCTTTTTTATTAAAAGTTTATGCAAATTTACAATTTATTTTTGGAAATTTAAAAAAGTTTCATAACTTTGCATTCATAAATTTATAAAAAGATATGAAGAAGTTAGTATTATCTATTATTTTTACTTGTTTGACGCTGTCTATTGCATACTCTCAGCAGTTAGGTAGCGGTCTGAAATGTTTTTTATCCAATAATCATAATGTAAAAGGAGAAAATGAATTGTTTGCTCCACGTTTTTGCATAGAGAAACATCAAAACAAGGAATATCTTTCGTTGCTGATGCGAGTAGATAGGGATTGTGATTTGAAATTTTTGGAAAAATATGATTGTATATTTGGCACCAAGACAGGAAGAGTTGTAACGGTTAAAGTAAATGTCAATCAGGTTGAGAAATTTGTAAAAGAAAAGGATATTATTGATGTGGAAACTTCGCGTATGGTAGGAGGGGAACACCTGAAAAACGCAACGATGGACTTGCAAGTTAAACAAGTTTGGGAAGGTATGGATTTGAATCAAGCATATACAGGTAAAGATGTTTTAATTGGTATAGCAGACTGGGGTATAGATTATACGCATCCGACGTTTTATGATACTTTGGGCGAGGAGTATAGAATTGTAGCAGCATGGGACCAATTTAGACTAAACGGACCTCACCCCGATGGTTTTGATTATGGAACAGAAATTATAGGCAAGGAGTCGTTGATTTTTGCAGCACACGATACGGCAAATCAATTAGATACTGGCTATCATGCAACACATGTTGGTGGCATTTGTGCAGGAAGTGGTGCTGGTACAGACTATATTGGAGTGGCACCTCAGGCAAATCTTTTGTTTTGTACTTTCATTCCTGACGAAGCCCACTATATAGATTGTTGCCATTGGATGAAACAGGTGGCGAAAAAGATGAATAAACGCTTGGTTATCAATAATTCTTGGGGTGTTTATAGTTTCGGATATTTGGACGGGACAAGTACATTAGACGAATTTATAAATACTATGAGTGAAGAGGATAGTATTGTATTCGTTATAAGTGCTGGCAACAATGGAGATGCATATTTTCACATTAAAGCCGACTTTAATCAATCACAAATAGATACTGTCAGAAGTGAAATAGAGTTTAATTTACCTAAGCCTTACACAAACGATTATTGGGGACAAGCAATAAGTTTGCAAGGAGAAAATGGAGCAGTATTTTCTTCTAAATTAGAATTTTATAATTACTATTGGCAAAAAGTAGGAGAAACTCCGTTGCTACAAAGTGATGGTTCGGTTTGCAAAGAAACGGTATTTTTGACTGCCAATAACGATAGCATCATTTATAGAGGTTCTTCACGTGATACCTTAGGCAAAAAAACTTTTGTAGACTGGGAGGTTAGACAATCTAATTATACGGGAAATTCAGGCCATATTGTCTTAGTTATAACAGCAGATAATGGTGTTGTGCATGCTTGGAATGTGAATAGACGCTCTAAAGCCGTTGGCAATACAGGATTTAAGTTTAAACAAACATTTGAAGGCTATACTATGGGCGACAATGAATATGGCGTAAGTGAGCCGGCTTTGGCAGAAAAGGCAATAACAGTTGCTGCATATAAATATTTCCCTAATGCTTCACGTTCTGAGATTGCTAGTTTTTCCTCACGCGGTCCTAATATGACTTCCTATTGGAAACCAGAAATAGCTGCTCCGGGTTATTCAATAATATCTTCAATATCCTCATTTTCAAATACTGCACCGCCGGCATCTAAGACAGTTACGTTTGAGGGAAAAGAATATGGCTTTGGTGCAGCAAGTGGTACATCAATGTCAGGTCCTATGGTTACAGGATTGGTGGCTTTGATATTGCAGGCGAATCCTAATTTGTCAAGCGAGGAAGTAAAACAAATTGTATTACAAACCGCAAGGCAAGATAATGATACAAAACAATGTCCTAATAATACTTGGGGATTTGGCAAAATAAATGCTTACGAGGCGGTTAAGATGGCAGAGCGAAAAGTAGGAATTATTACAACACAAGACGAATCTTTGACAATTTTTCCTAACCCTGCCAAAGACATATTATATATGGAAGGAGTGTCTAATGATTCCAAGATAAGTGTTAGCGATGTTATGGGTAGAAATTTGGAAGTAAAACATTTGAATACAGAGGCTTTGGACGTGCGAACTCTTACAAGTGGAGTATATATCCTTAATATTGAAGACAAAGGGGTTGTGAAAAAGATAAAATTCATCAAAAAGTAAAAAAAATCATAAATTTATTTATTAGATATAGAAAATTGTAGTAATTTTGAAGTCTGAAATTTAATTAAAACTAATAAAAATATAAAAGAAAATGAACATTCCACAGAATTTAAGGTATTCTAACGACCACGAATGGTTGAGAATAGAAGGAGAAGTAGCATTTGTTGGTATAACTGATTATGCTCAGCACGAATTAGGCGACATAGTTTATGTAGATGTAGATTCCGAAGGAGAGGAAGTGTCTGCTGGTGAGGCTTTTGGCTCTATAGAGGCAGTAAAAACAGTATCCGACTTGTTGATGCCTGTAGATGGTACCGTATTGGAAATAAACTCTGCATTGGAGGATAACGCTGCTGCAATCAATAGCGATCCTTATGGAGAAGGTTGGATAATAAAAATAAAAATGAGTGATGCTTCTCAAGCAAATAGTCTTATGGACGCTACGGAATATACAAAACTTTTAGGATTATAATACTTAGAAAGTTTTAATATCGGACTAATTGTGATATATGTTGCGATTAGTCCGATTCATTTACATTTATACAAAAAAAGCAATGAAAATAACTACAAGGCAATATAGGACATTATTGGTTATATGGATTATAATAGTTTTGCTACTATTATTGTTGCCTCAAAGTTCTTTTGCTCATGCCAATAGATTGATAAACTTTCCTCATAAAGACAAAATAGCACATTTCTGCTTATTTGGAGTACTATCTTTTCTTTTGTTTAAAAACTTAGAATATTGCAATAAAGTATTTAAAATAAGAGTGCGTTTATTGACAATTACTTTAATTTTCTCATTTGGACTTTTGACGGAGATTTTGCAAGAAATGATGTATAATACCTCAAAACGTAATTTTTCGTTAGCCGATTTATTTTTTGACACTTTGGCTTGTATCGTTGTAATGATAGGTTTGTATTTATATAATAGGCGACATTGAAACAAGCAATACTTTATACTTAAAAGGTCGTTACATTGCTAATCCTCCAAAAAGTAAAAGATGCAAATCTCTACTATGTGTCCTTTGTTATAGAAATATCATTTTTTCTCTTTTTCAAATAAATTTTTGTTAATTAGATAGTGCAAAATTGCCTATACATATTAGGTATAATTGTAATATTTGTTACAATTCAAGAAAATATCATTAAAAATTTTATAAAAAATTTGGTAGTTAAAAAACATTGTTGTAAATTTGCAGGTGATATAGATATATTGTTAATGAAAAGTAGATAAAAATATGAAACATACTAATACAATTTTTTCTTTTATAGATTTACGCAATTTTAATTCAAAAAAAATTTCTTGTTTAGAGGTTACAAAAAGTAGTAAATCCCTAAAAATTTCACAGGTGTGCATATTATTTGCTTAATCACTGTGATTAGTAGATTTTTTCTTGAGAAAAATAAAATAATCACAAGAAATAATTTTATTAGTAAAAGATACGAAATTTCAATAAGATAGAAATAATTAAATTTATGTTAAACTAAAATTAAAACAACAATGAAAAGGTTATTTAATTTATTGCTTTTAGCAATACTTTTAGCTCCTTTAGGAATCTTTGCTCAAACGACTACTTTGAGTGAGGATTTTTCAGGAGATTTCCCTCCTACCGGTTGGACTACTATCAATGTCAGAGGTAACCAGCAATGGCAAAAGTCTGGGGAGAGTGCTTTTGTGAACTATGCTAGTAGTGGGCATAATAATTATTTGATTACTCCTCAAATAGAGGTGAAAGCAAATACCATAATCTCTTTTGATTATGCGGCAACTTACGCATCTTACACTAGTTACACTACATTCACAGTAGAGATATCTGAGACGGGAAATACCGCGAGTGATTTCACAACGGTTTTACAAACTATTGATTGGACAACATCAAGTTTGGAAATTAGTTTGTCTGCCTATGCTGGAAAGAATGTGTATATTGCATTCCATGTGGTTGATGCCGATGGTACAGGTGTTACTTTAGATAATGTTGAGATTGACCCTAAATCTTGTCCAAAGCCTGCAGATGTTGCGGCTTCTACGACTTCGTCTTCTGCAACATTAACTTGGACGGGTGATGGTACTTCTTATGATGTAGAGTATGCTACATCTTCTGCTTTTACTGAAGCTACACAGCTATCAGGTACTTCTCCTATGGATATTACAGGTTTGAATAGCAATACTACTTACTATTTCCGTGTGCGTAACAATTGCGGAGATGAACAAAGTGCTTGGGTAACAGTTTCAGCTAAAACTGCCTGTGGTGGAGAAACTGCATTGCCTTACAAGCATAGTTTTGACGATAATAATGCAATTCCAACATGTTGGACAAAGATTTATGCATCAGGAAGTAACAATCCTCATACGCAAGCTTTAACCGCTATTGGAGCATCTACGACACATACAGATCCTAATGTTTGTTATGACGGCTCTCGTGCATGGGAGGTTAAAGGTGGTAATGTAATGGTTGCTTTGCCTCCATTCAGTGACCAAAACCAAGCAAGATTAGAATTTTGGTATCGTCAAAATGGTACTACTTCTCAAAAAGTTGGCGGTGGTGCTGCTGGAAGTGCGGGTACTTTTGAGATTGGTTATGTAACTACTTTGGATTCTGATGGTTCTACATTTACTGCTTTGGATACATTGGACGAATATGCAGGACAAAAGACAGGTCAAATGCGTTACGTTTTTGTAGATTTGGACGCTGTGCCAGACGGAGCATATGTTGCTTTGAAATATACAATGGCAAATGCTCAAGTTTCTTGGTATATAGATGCTTTGACTGTTGATTACATGCCTGCTTGCGATGCTATTACAGGCAGACCTACGGTAAAAAATTGCGATGACAATTCTGCAACTATCGTATGGGAAGACGTTGATGACAATACTGAATGGTGGGCATATTGGCAAAAAGACGGCGAAGATACTTGGACTGAGGAACATGTTTATTCCAAAGAGTTATCTTTGACAGGACTAACTGCAACAAGTACATATAAAGTATTTGTAAAAGCGTGTGATGATGAACGTGCTGCAGTTAAAGACACTTTGATTTTCAAAACAACTGCTGTTCCTTTTGAGGTAACTGACGGTTCTGTAATAAGTTTCTCAGAAGATGCAATAGAAACACACATTCAAACTCATTCATCTTCTGTTAATCAATGGATAATAGGTTCTGCAACGGGATTAGAGACTGAGGACCCTAAATCGTTGTATTTATCTGACGATAGTTCAAGTTATAATCACTCTGCAGCAATCACACACGCTTA
>ONOZ01000022.1 GCA_900319595.1 uncultured Bacteroidales bacterium
AGACAAAAATGATGATAATTATTCTTTGCCAGAAAATGCCAGTAAGTATGATGAAAGGCATACTTATCAATATACAGATGATTATGGCATAATTCATAATGTTTATTTGACTGTGAAAGTTAATCCTACAATAGAAACATTTGACACTGTTACTATATGTGAGGACGAATCAATAACTTGGGAAGGAGAAACTTATTATAAAACAGGTATTTATACCGTTAAATTAAAAGATGAGAAAACAGGTTGCGATATTACAAAGCATTTGAATTTGACAGTCAATAAAAAAACTTCTGCAAAGCGAAGTGTTAGCATAAATTCTTGGGAAGATTATTATTTTGCAGACAAATTGATAAGTGCAGGTGGAACTTACACAAATGTTGGTTTGAATGCAGATGGTTGTGAGCATATAGATTCGCTTATTGTAACGTATAACGATAAGGTATATATAACAAAAGACATTTGCGAAGGTGAAGAGTTCCTTTTGGGTAACAAAGTTTTGACTACAACGGGTACGTATGCCGATAGTTTGAAGGCACACAATGGCAATGATTCTATTGTTATGGTTTCCTTGACAGTTCGCCCTACTTATAACGATACAATCTACGCAAAAATAGGTGCTAATATGGTTTATGATAGGTTAGGGTTTTATGCTACCGAAGCTGGAATTTATACACAAGCAAATTCTTCAATTTATGGTTGTGATTCAATGATAGTATTGGTGTTAGATGCAGACGAAGACTTGATAATATATGTGCCTAACGCATTTACACCAAACTCTGAGATGAATAATGTGTTCAAGATTATACCTGCAAGTGAGGATTTTGCATTGGAAAAATTTCAAATTATGAATCGTTGGGGAGGAATCGTATTTGAGACAACGGATATAACAATAGGTTGGGACGGTACTTATAAAGGAGAGATTTGTCAGCGAGGAACATACGTTTGGGTATTGGATTATTATCGTAAAGGAGAGAAGGGAAAAATGTATAGGAAAACGGGAGAAATATTCTTACTGAAATAGAAAAATTTATACTGGTGAAAATTTAGATAATCAGCGGAAGAAATAAATTATTTCTTCTGTTTATTTTTTTATCAAAAGACTTTAGATTTCAGATAGATACATGCTAAAAAAATTAAATTTGGATTGGACAATAAAATAAATTTGTATATTTTTGCGTTAAATGATAGAAATTTATTAAATTTGCAACTTGTTTTTTAAATCAAGACTAATAGTGAAAAGGAATCTTAAATATTTGATATTTAGTAGAAAAGTAATTGTTTTGTTAGCTTCTGTCATACTTTTTATGTTCATGGGGTGTCAAAGCGAGCATAAAAAGATTTTGAAAAGCAACGATAATGAAAAAAAGTATGAAGCGGCGATAAAGGCTTATAAAGAGGGCGACTATTATCATGCAAATCAATTATTTGAAAGTCTTATTATGTACTTTAGAGGAAGAGATAAGGCAGAAGAGTTGAATATGTATTATGGCAAGAGTTTAATGGAAAGCAAACAATACTATGCTGCGGGCTACCAATTTGAGAATTTTGTGCGTTGGTTTCCTTATTCTTCTATGACAGAGGAAGCTCTTTTTTATACTGCTTATTGTAAGTATAAAGAATCCCCAGAATATTACTTGGATCAGACACTTACAATAGAAAGTTTGAAGGCTTTTCAGGATTATATCAACAAATACCCGGATTCCAAGAGGGTGCAGGAGGCTAATAAGTGTATGGACGAATTGAGAATGAAACTTATTAAAAAGGATTATGCTAACGCCTATAATTACTACAAAGTTGAACAGTACCAAGCGGCACAAGTAGCACTCAAAGACTTCATTAACAAATATTCTGACAATACACAATATCGCCAAAATGCTATGTATTATATTGTATTGGCAGGTTATTATTATGCTTTGGGTTCTGTGGAAAGTAAGCAAAAAGAACGTTGGAATAATATGATACTTGATTATGAGCGTTATCAAGCATTGTTTGAGAATTTTACAGATAAGCAACAGGTAGAAGATTTGAAAAAGAAATATGATTACGCCAAATCTCAAGTAGAAAGTAAAATCGTTAGTGATAAATAAAAAGAAAATTAGTAATAATATATATATAATTATTAAATCATAATGGAATATAAAAGAGTGAAAGCAGACACGAGCATTAAGACGAGAAATCTTAATGAGTTTAGCAATGTAACGGAAAATGTCTATGAAACCGTTTCTATGTTGTCAAAACGTGCAGACCAAATTGCAGGTGAAGTCAAAAAAGAATTGCACGACAAAATTGAAGCGTTTAAATTGGAAGACAATGGAGCGGAAGAATCTTTTGAAAATAAGGAGCAAATAGAAGTTTCTCGTCATTATGAGCAGTTACCAAAGCCTTATTTGATTGCTATAAAAGAGTATCAAGAGGATATGTTGGTATATAGAAATGAGAATTTGAAACACGGTAACATTGCTTCTGTTCCGACTAAGGCAAAAACGGAATAGTAAAAGGATATCATATATATGTCTGCATTAGAGGGTAAAAATATTCTTGTAGGCATTAGCGGTGGGATTGCAGCCTATAAAACTCCAACTCTTATTAGATTCCTAATAAAAAAAGGAGCAAGGGTGAAGGTTGTTGCCACAAAAAATGCACTTGAATTTGTTACCACATTGACGTTACAGACATTAAGTGATAACAAAGTCTATACGGATATGTTTGGTGAGTGGAATGATACCTCTACCAAGCATATTTCTTTGTCCGAATGGGCGGATTGTTTTGTTGTTGCACCTGCTACTGCCAACATTATAGGTAAATATGCTAACGGTATTGCAGATGATGTACTTTCTACGACCTTGCTTGCCTTTAAAAAAACTGTATTTTTGTGTCCTGCCATGAATTCTGTAATGTATTTCAATAAGTCTGTACAGCGAAATTTGAATATATTGCGACAAGATGGAATACAAATCATTGATAGTGAGGAAGGTTTTTTGGCTTGTGGGACTTCGGGTAAAGGGCGTATGGAAGAACCCGAGATTATAGTAGATAAGGTTGAAAAGTTTTTTGCCCAAAATTTAGATTTTTCCAATAGGGTGATAACTATTACAGCAGGTCCTACACGTGAAAGAATTGATAGTGTAAGATTTATATCTAATAATTCTTCGGGGCGTATGGGTGTAGTAATAGCGGAAGAGTTTATAAACAGAGGAGCGAATGTCAATTTAATATTAGGTCCTGTTAGTATTGATATTCCTAAAAATGATAGGTTAAATATAGTAGGAGTGGAGTCAGCAGAAGATATGTATAAACAAACTTTAAGATATGCCCAAAATTCCTCAATAATTGTTTGTGCGGCAGCTGTTGCAGACTATACCTCAAAAGATAAATACAAGGGCAAGATGAAAAAGAAAATAGATGTTTTACAACTTGACCTTGTCCCGACAAAAGATATTCTAAAGGAGTTGGGTAAGAAAAAGACTTATTCTCAAATACTGGTAGGGTTTGCATTAGAAATGGATAACGAATTAGAAAACGCAAAGCAAAAACTTCATTCTAAAAATTTAGATTTTATTATTCTGAACTCTTTACGAGATAAAGGAGCTGGTTTTGAAGTTGAAACAAACAAGGTAACTATTATAGATAAAAATGATACTATTAAGGAATTTCCGTTGAAAAGTAAAAAAGAGGTGGCAAGAGATATTGTAGATTTGATAAAAGAATATATCTAATTGAATGAAACGATTGATTGTTTACATATTGATAAGTGTTGGTTGTGTAGCAAGTATGGCTCAAGAGTTTAAAGTATCTGTTTCTGTAAGTGCTGCTCAAATACAAGGTTCAGACAAAGAAATTTATAATACAATACAAACTGCTCTAAATAGTTTTGTAAATGATCAACAATGGACAAACTATCATTACGAAGATATTGAAAAGATAGAGGGTAGTATTACAATTAACGTTAAGGAGCGTCCTACTCAAGAAGATTTTAAAGGAGAAATTTATATTCAACTTAGGCGTCCTGTTTATGGTTCAACATATACAACAACAATGTTGAATACCCAAGAAAAAGATTTTCAATTTAAATATATTGAAGGTCAGAATATAGAATTTGACGAGAATAATTATACATCAAACTTATTATCAACTGTTGCATTTTATTTAAATTATTTTCTTGCATTGGATGGGGATAGTTTTGCAATGAATGGTGGTGAAAAGTATTTTCAGGTTTGCCAAAACATTGTTACGGCGGCACAACGTAGTCCTAATCAAGGTTGGAAACGGGCAGAAAAAAATATAAATAAATATTGGATGATAGAAAATTATACTAATTCATCGTATTCTGCAATTCATACAGTATGGTATAAGTATCATAGATTGGGGTTAGATATGTTGTCAGGCGAAAATCAAACTGAGGCACGAAATAATATTTATTTGGCTTTGAAGGATTTGAAAGAAGTAAATGACCAAAGAAGTGGGCTTATATGTGTAACACAGTTCATAGAAGCGAAATCTGACGAAATAATAAACATATATAAAGGTGCTCCCGCTAATGAGCAAACGGATATTATTGCTATAATGAAGCAAATCAATCCAGCACAATCTAATAAGTACGAAGAAATTAGTGCAAATAAAGCAGGTGGATTATAAGATAAAAATATAATACATATATATGTAATAATCTTTATATTTTTATAAGTTTTCATCTAAAAACTTCAAAATTACTATCGCCGTATAACATAATCCAAAGTTTATGTATATATAGTTTGATATATAAATATTTTTTTGTATCTTTGCCGCAGATAATTAAAAATCAAGATACAATGAAAAAGACAAAATTAGTAATGCTGTTAGTATTAGCGGTTGTGATGTCAATAAATCTGTCAGCACAAATCAGCAAAAATATTGTGGATACAACAAAGCAATGGAATGTATTGATTAGGACGACT
>ONOZ01000044.1 GCA_900319595.1 uncultured Bacteroidales bacterium
ACGACATTGTAGCATATATAATACTCCACGTTGAATAGTAAATTCTATATCTAACATATCGTGGTAGTGAGCTTCCAAATTCGCACGTACTTCGCACAATTCATCATAAACCGCTGGCATATTTTCCTGTAATGATGCAAGATGTTTGTTGTGTGCGTTTTTAGTTTCCTCATTCAATGGGTTAGGAGTACGAATACCTGCTACAACATCCTCACCCTGTGCATTGACAAGCCATTCTCCATAGAATTTGTTATCACCTGTTGCCGGGTCGCGAGTAAATGCTACACCTGTTGCAGAATCTTCGCCCATATTTCCAAAAACCATCGCTTGAACATTTACGGCAGTACCCCAATCCTCTGGAATTTTCTCTATACGTCTATAAGACACTGCTTTATCTCCCATCCATGATTTAAAAACGGCACGAATACCACCTTCCAACTGCTCTTTAGCATCGTCTGGAAAATCAACTTTCAATTCCTTTTTAATTATAGTCTTAAATTTATTTGCCAAATACTGAAGGTCTTGAGAAGTTAAATCGGTATCGTTTTTATATTTGTGTTGTTTTTTGTATTCGTCCAAATACTCGTCCAAAAGTTTGCGAATACCTTTGCCTTGTACAGGTTCTTTACCTTCTGCTTTCTCCATAACAACGTCTGCATACATCATAATCAAACGCCTATAAGAGTCATAGACAAATCTTTCGTTATTCGTTTGAGCAATCAAGCCAGGAATTGTTTCAGAAGACAAACCAATATTCAAAACTGTGTCCATCATACCTGGCATAGATATTCTTGCACCCGAACGACAAGAAACCAATAAAGGATTTTCTTTGTCGCCATACTTAGCACCCATAATCTCACCTATTTTGTCCATACCGGCCCAAACATCTTCCATTAAACCTTTTGGAAGTGAGCAGTTGTTGGCATAATAATCTGTACAACATTCAGTAGTTATCGTAAGTCCTGCAGGAACAGGTAGTTTTAATAGACACATCTGTGCAAGATTCGCTCCTTTTCCTCCAAGGAGATTTTTCATTGACGCATCACCTTCGGCTTCTCTATTCCCAAAAGTATAAACATATTTCTTCGCCATAATTAAATTGATTAGAATTAAATTAATAAATAAATTGCCCTTTCTTTTTCAAAAAAATTTATGAAAAGAAATTGCAAAATTATAAAAATTTTTGTAATTTTGCAAACGATATGACATTTAATTATAAAATAATGTCAAATAATTTTATTTTTATCGGTGATAATTTTAGTGATTTGCGAAAATAATTTTTTTTTCTCGGTGATTATTCAAATTTTTGTAACTATCTCATTTTTAACGTCTATTATCAACCCTATTTCTATTCTCCACCGCTCCTATTGTCGGCTGATTCAATCGCAAAACTCCGTAAATATCATATGGAATAATCGCATTGTAAATTCCATTTGCCATACCAATTGCTGGGGAAGAGTTTTCTACATGCACATCTCTCTCTGCAATATTTACGAACATAGGGTCTTTATTGAAAATACAATTTCTTACGTTACTATTATTGTTTGTAATCGCATCTGTTTTTATCAAACAATAATTAAATGAATAATTGCTATTTAATCCTTCCAACAAATCAAATTCAATCTCACTATCAGTTGAAGAACCATATATAATAGTATTATGGAAATCGCTCTTGTCTATCTTTCTTGCTTGAATAGAGCCATCATTTGCCTCGTACCAATCATTTAATAGCAAAACAGGTTTGTTTTTTGTGGCGTCGTACGACCAATAATTAGCAAAAGTACAGCCAATAAACTCATAACTGCCCCCTATTGTCAAAGCAACGCAATAAGACCCGCAATTCTGCACAATAAGATTAGTTGCATAAATATCAGTACCTCTTGCATACAAACCTATTTGTGAACAATTTTCAATAAATACATTATTCATCGCAACGGTATGATTATTATTTACACAGGTATCTGCCACCATTCCTATTGTTGCGTTTTTTATTTTCACGTTGTCTAAAACATTATCTTTACTTCCAGCCCAAAACCAAATCTTGCCCCATTGTCCCGGAATATTAGCATATCTGTCTTGTGTCCGTAGCGATTGGAAAACAACAGGAGAGGAATTTGTTCCATTGGCTTTTAGTGTTCCGCCCGTATATACCCAAAAATCAGAATTGTTTCCCATATATATTAGTGTGTTGTCAGTTAAAGCAAGTGTAAAAGCACTATCCACTACACAAGTTCCTAAAATGACGTGAGGTTTATCCGTTTTCCACATTATATTGTTGCCACTAACTATAACTCCGCTGGCATCTCCTCCCTCGTTTGCAAGTGAATAAGGAATTCCACTTTCACCAGATTGGAGTATATGGGTTGGTTTATGATAGTAAGCGTCTTGCCCATAAGCCATTAACAATATGGATTGTTGTTTTCCATTGAAAGCAATAATTATACTGTCCTCTATAAGCAAGGGATTTGTCTGGTTGTTTATATCTAACTCCACCCTAACAAAAACAAATATAGAATCCTTAGCACCAATTGTAATATCTTTGGCAACAAGAGAGGTATCTCCATCTGCATTTAGTCTAAAATATGAACTATGTCCGTTTGCCAATGTAATATAATCTAATTTTATAGCCTCATTTTCTGGATTGAATATTCTCACTTGCTTTGTAGTACTTCCGATAGTTGTAAATATGGTATCAAAACTAATTGTGTCTGAGGAAAATTGCAATTTAATTGAACTAGAAGACGAATATTTTTCCTCATCTGTACAAGCAACGAAAACATTTGCTACAAATACTATTAACGATATTGTTATCAAAAAAATCTTTTTCATTTTCACATATTTATGGTAATGCAAAGTTACAACAAATAACTGAAAAAACAAAATTTTATTATAATTAAGGTATCAAATATTTTATACCATTCCTATTGTATTTCAAAAAATTTTCGTATCTTTGCAGTTG
>ONOZ01000156.1 GCA_900319595.1 uncultured Bacteroidales bacterium
TCATTATACGAGGGAATACACATTGTTTCAATTTTAGCCAAGCCCCACCCACAGAGACAATCTTCTCTACCAAAATATTCTATGTATTCCATTGTATCCTCTCCTTATTCTCATCAAATAAAGTAGTATTCATATATCAGTAAGTATTGGCACAACGATAAAACAACCTATCCTTTATAATATCCTTTATAGGTGTAGGAATTCTCTTGCTTCCATCAATAGCTTTAACGAGAGTATCCTTAACACTTATTCTTGCCCTTCTTATTTCTTGTGATGCTTTCTTTGCAGTAACTTCACTCTTGGATGCTCTAATTAAACATTCCATAAAGCTTTGAAACGAATCTACATATCCATCTCTCAAGCCCTTATTCACATTAATAGCAACATAGTTTTGAAAATTCAAAACATTTTTATTATGCGGATTGTTCTGCAAAATCAATAATTCAGTTTCACCTGAGTATTCCCAGTTGATTCGTTTCTCTAATTCGTTCTTAAAGTCAGTAAAAGCTTTTGCACTGTAATACCAATCTTGCTGCATACATGCATCTATCTTTCTATAATTCTTATCAGCAGCTTTAGTGAAATCATCTGTATAGCCTATCGCATATATAGAGCAATACTCTGCAGAATTAAAATGAATGTATTCAAATTCTTTGAGTATACTGCTCTCCGATGGACGCGCAAAAAGAAAAACAACGATTTCCATATTATTTACTTGCTTTTCATATTTCTCAATCTCTTCATATGTACTGGCTGCAAACATAATTAACCTCCTATTTCTAATAAAACACTAATAAACAAAATGAATCATTAAACACTGACGAACCAATATATGTAATAGTATAACACAGATTTTAAATACTATCAAGTCATCATTTTTAGTACTTTACATATAACAGATAAAAGAATGACAATTGATATAATTAATCTGCATTTTAGTATTTGTTGACCTACTGTCTGCGTTAAATCACCTTGATCTTATTATTATGCTATCTACAGTTGCATATTATAAGCCATTATTCAATTATAGGATTATATTGCTTGACAATTATTTGTAAATATGATACAATAAAATAGAATTAAATGATTGGAATCTGTTATCTATGAATAATTTCATCAAAGGTCATAATCATAATAAAGCATCTCTTCCTGAATTGACAGCAACGGAGTTTAGTCAATTAATAAAACTATTTAAAGAAAAGAATTGGGAAATTGATGATCCTGATAATAGATTCGAAGGATTTAAAAATACATTGCAATTCCTTAACGTAGAACAAAGGCAATTACTACTTGAGATAACTAAACAGTTCATATGTATAGAAATAAGTGAATACTATCGCAGATTCTGTAATGCATTTGAAAAATATGTTAGATTCATTCCTAAAAAAGCAAATAATAAAATTAATTTAATAATTTTACCCCTCATCTCTGAAAACGATTTTGGAAAATGCAAGAGTTCAAGTTTAATGCTCTATCTAATTAAGGCAAATAAATATAGATTAAATAAGAAGTACAAAGAAATAGCAAGTATATCATTAGTGGAAACTAATACATATGATAAAATAGATACTAATCTCCTGCAATTATTTCACAATGAAAACACCAAAGTGTGTCTTATAGATGATTTTTTGGGATCTGGACTCACAGCAGAATCCGCAGTCAAATACCTATATAACAATAACATTGTTCCTCAGCATAATATATCTGTTATAGCTCTAGTTGCAATGCAACAAGGGATTGATCTTTTAAGTTTAATTAATGTGGATACATTCAGCGATATTGTTTGTAAAAAAGCAATAACTGGGACCGGAGACAGAGAGCAACAAAGAATCAAAATAATGAAAAGCATTTCGGAAAGAATAGGTGCAAAAGAAGAATGCTATCTAGGATATAATAATAGCGAAGCACTTATTAAAATGGTAAGAACTCCAAATAATACCTTTCCAGTTTATTGGCTGGCAAAGAATAACAAGAATCCCCCTTTCCCGAGGTGATTATTATTAATCGAAACGAAATAATTATACTAAAATGTATAAAACAGAACAATTCTTTTTCAATTATAAAAGGGTTAGGATTGTCATATTCCCAAATTGCCTTGATAATACAAAATCTTGTTGAAAATGGTTCGTTAGAATATGATGAAAATGATATAATAAAAGTAACAGATGCAGGCATAAAAGAGATAACGAGTTTTGATAATAAGATTGCGGATAAAGAACAGTTGTGGATTCATCCCAAATATGATAAATACACTACTCCACTTAACCCTGATATAATAGTACTTCCATCTTCTAAGAAACTAAAAAATAGCATTTAATAGACTGTATCAGATTTAGTATTCATTTTTGAATACCGATTGGCGAGTCGTCAATCGTTTAGGAACTGGCTTTCAAGCCTTGCAACAGATTATCATCTTTTCAGCGGAGTGAAAATCTGACAATCTGTTGCGAGATGAGCATAAGCTCATCTTTAGCATACCATAAAATATTTAATAATTTTATGGTATGCTAAGAATTTTTGAGTGGTACAGTCTATTAAATGCTACTTAATAATGGTGATTATATGAAAAAGAGTATTTATGATAGAATAATTCAAGAATGTAATGACAAGAATAAAAATGATACTTTTACCAAGAACTTTTTAGAATACTATAATAAATTGGATGAAAAAGGTCTCCCTGTGATTTCTTCGCCAAAGCATTTTTCAATGCTAGTAGGTATGGATCATAACTATATTTGTTCTATGGCATATTCACCAAAGAGCTTTTATAGAGAGTTTTTTATCGAAAAATCAAATGGTGATAAGAGGAAGATCTCAGAACCTCTTCCTGACTTAAAATTCGTTCAGAAATGGATATTAAAAAATATTCTCGAAAAAACAAAAGTAAGTCGCTATGCAAAAGCGTATATCCCTAATTGCAGTGTAAAACAAAATGCTAAGTTTCATAGAAAACAAAGAATTGTTCTTTCAATGGATATAAAGAACTTTTTCCCATCTATTAAAATTAAAAGTATTGTCGAACTATTTAAAAGCTTTGGCTATTTAAATGATGTCGCATGTTTTTTAGCGTACTTATGTTGCTATAATTACTGTTTACCGCAAGGAGCACCTACAAGTCCCTACTTATCTAATCTAAGGTTGTTAGGATTTGATAAAAAAATCGTCGATTTTACAAATCCAAGAAAAATACGTTATACAAGATATGCTGATGATATTACTCTATCTGGTGATTTTAACCCACATGAAATAATAAAAACTGTTAGCGACCTTGTTATTGCAGAAGGATTTTCTATTAATACTAAAAAAACAAGAGTAGCATATGGGAATGCTCGTCAAGAGGTTACGGGTGTTGTAGTCAATGAAAAGCTTCAAATACCTAGGACTGAAAGAAAAAAAATTCGGCAGGAAGTTTATTATATTAACAAGTACGGCTTGGATTCGCATTTATCATATTTAAAAGAAACTCGTGTTCATTATTTGAATCACTTATTAGGAAAACTAAATTTTGCATTATATATCAACCCTATGGACAAGGAACTTAAAAGATATTCCAATCAATTACTAGCATTATATAAGCAAACAGCAGACGACAGTTAGATTATTCTTTCATTCCCCGTTGTCAACATTTGAAAAAGTACTTGACAAACCTCTCAGTTAGGCATATACTAAAAGCACGAAAGCAGCGTATCTACGCTGCTTTTTTATTCATAGAGATTACTCTGCCCTCAGGTGCTAGTGTTCGCAAGGACGTGTGGGTTCAAGTCCCACCATCTGCA
>ONOZ01000070.1 GCA_900319595.1 uncultured Bacteroidales bacterium
AGGTAGTAGTGTAATTGGATTTCGCGAGGAAACACTTGATTTGATAATAACTTCTTCAAATGATGGTACATTAAATGTGCATGATAAAACGTATTTATATGTAGCTCATGCGAAGAGTTTCACTATTAAAGACTGCAATATAAACATTGAAAACTCAGATCCATATCAGAATGGTAATGGAATAGTCGGTATGAATGATTTAACACCCCTTATTATTGATAATGCAAATATTGAGGTTACAACTAAGACCATACCTGCTATAGCGGACTGGAAAGGCATTACATTAACAAATGTTGAAGTCATAGAACCACAAAATTATCAAATAGGTGATTTTTACAGTTGGCAATCTTGTATTTTGAACGAGGACGGAACTGCTGCTACACATGTTGTTATTAAGAAAAAAGATTCTGGTATAGGGAAAATTGCAAACAATACTAATGAAATAAATATATATCCTAATCCTGCAAGCGACTTTGTAACAGTTGAGGGCGAAGGCGAAATAAAGATTATCAATAGTTTGGGACAAGTCGTAAAAGAAATAAAAGACAACAATACTTATAGAACACTTAATATAAAAGACTTTGAAAGAGGAGTTTATTATATAAAGTTAGGGGAGATTACTCAAAAATTGGTTGTAGAATAGGTAGTACAGCATATTAGGAGGGATAAAAAAGAATATTTTAAGGATTAAACATAAAAAGTTTAGTCCTTTTATTGCTATTAAAAGAATTATTTGTAACTTTGCAACTAAATTTTAAGAAAATAAAAAATTAATAAATAATCGAATAGACATGAAACTAATTAAGTTAGCATCAATTACGAAGAAATTGGCAGTGGGTGCATTAGCGGCTTTTCTGTTGATATTTCTTCCTTTTCACATGGGTATGAACATGTGTATCTTGCGACAAGATGGTGGCGAATGGTATAGAAACGTTTGCCATTTTATGGGAACCAATTACATTGTTAAGGTATTTGAAATAATACTTTTGCTTTGTATTGTTTTTCATATAATTATTACTGTTGCTTTGGCAATAGAAAACCGCATGGCTCGTCCTGTACGTTACGCTGTTGCTCAAAAGTCAAAGACTCATACAGGAAGTAAATGGATGATTTACACAGGAGCAATCATCTTTGTATTCCTTGTTATTCATTTCGTTGATTTTTACTTTGCAAAAATCGGTTGGGTTGAAGGTAAATATGTTGCCAAAGTAGAGAAAATAGATAAGGCATTCCAAAAGAAAGCACAGGCTTTGCAACAAGGTCAAATGGATGAAAAACAAATGCAGGAATTACAAAAACAATATATGGCAATTCAGTCCATTCCTGCAGAAAAACGTACAGAAGATTTCAAATATTTTGTCAATCTTACAAAACAAGATATTAAAACTTATTGTGGGGAAGATTTTGAGGACTATGAACCCGATTTCTTTAACATGGCAAGAGATAAATTCCACGACCCGTTGTATGTTTTGATATACACTTTGGCATTTATCGTATTAGCAATACATCTTTATCATGGAGTAGTTTCTGTATTTCAGACTTATGGTTTGATAAATGAGAAATATGCAAAAGCAATTCACTATTTGGCTTTGATTTACGCAATTGTAGTTCCATTAGGTTTTGCAATGGTACCTATTCATGTGATATTGTTGTTCTAATGAATGGTAAAGTTTAGTTGATTTAATTTAAAAGAATAAAAATAATAATAGATATGGCAACTTTAAATTCCAAAATTCCACAAGGACCGTTGTCGGAAAAATGGACAAATTATAAAGCAAGTCAGAAACTTGTCAATCCTGCAAACAAGCGTAAATTAGACGTTATTGTTGTAGGAACAGGTTTAGCTGGTGCCTCTGCCGCTGCATCTTTGGGGGCATTAGGATTCAATGTTAAGGTATTTTGTATTCAAGATTCTCCTCGTCGTGCACACTCTATTGCAGCACAAGGAGGTATAAATGCAGCAAAGAATTATCCTAACGATGGTGATTCCATTGGAAGATTATTCTATGATACTATCAAGGGAGGTGATTATCGTGCAAGAGAGGCAAATGTTTATCGTTTGGCTGAGGTTAGTAACAATATTATAGACCAATGCGTTGCACAGGGAGTTCCTTTCGCTAGAGATTATAGCGGATATTTGGCAAATAGAAGTTTTGGTGGTGCTCAGGTATCTCGTACTTTTTATGCTAAGGGACAAACTGGTCAGCAGTTGTTATTAGGGGCTTATTCTGCTCTTTCAAAACAAGTAAAAGAGGGTACTGTCAAATTATATACAAGAAGAGAAATGGAAAATCTTGTAATAATTGACGGAAAAGCAAGAGGTATAATCACAAGAGACTTGGTAACTGGACAAATTGAGCGTTGGTTTGGTCATTGCGTAGTATTAGCAACGGGAGGTTACGGAAACGTGTATTATCTTTCCACAAACGCAATGGGAAGTAACGGTTCTGCTGCAGTTCAGTGCTATAAAAAAGGAGCATTCTTTGCAAATCCTTGCTATGTTCAGATTCACCCAACTTGTATTCCAGTACATGGAGATTATCAAAGTAAATTAACTTTGATGAGTGAGTCTTTAAGAAACGATGGTCGTATTTGGGTACCAAAGAATATCGAAGATGCTCAAGCAATACGTGAAGGTAGAAAAACTGCTAATGATATACCAGAACAGGATAGAGATTACTATTTGGAAAGACGTTATCCTGCTTTTGGAAACTTAGTACCTCGTGATATTGCTTCACGTGCTGCTAAGGAAAGATGTGATGCTGGTTATGGCGTTGGCTCAACAGGTAAGGCTGTATTCTTAGATTTCTCTTCTGCTATTGCACGTTTGGGCAAGGATAAGGTTGCTGAGCGTTATGGTAACTTATTCCAAATGTATCAAAAGATAGAAGACGAAAATCCTTATGAAACTCCAATGAAAATATATCCTGCCGTACATTATACTATGGGAGGATTGTGGGTCGATTATGAATTACAGACAACTATTCCTGGACTATTTGCTGCAGGAGAGTGTAATTTCTCTGACCACGGAGCAAATCGTTTAGGGGCATCTGCACTTATGCAAGGTTTAGCCGATGGTTATTTTGTACTTCCTTATACTGTACAAAACTATTTGTCTGCAGAAATCTACAATCAACCAATACCTACAACTCACGAGGAATTTGAGAAAGCAGAAAACGAGGTTAAGCAAAAGATAGAGAAGATACTTTCTATTAAAGGTAAGACTACCGTTGATACTTTACAAAAAGAACTTGGTCATATCATGTGGGAATATGTCGGAATGGGTAGGACCAAAGAAGGTTTGGAGAAAGCGTTGCCATTGATTGAGGCTCTGAAAAAACGTTTTTGGGAAGATGTACGCGTAGATGAAAAAGAAGATTGTTTCAATCCAGAATTGGAAAAAGCATTGCGTTTGTCTGACCATATAGATTTGGCATCACTTATTGCAAGAGACGCTTTGCAAAGAGAAGAGAGCTGTGGAGGACATTTCCGTGAGGAACACCAGACAGAGGAAGGCGAAGCAAAACGTGATGATGAAAACTTTATGTTTGTAGGTGCTTGGGAATACAAAGGTGATGAGGCACCGCAGATGCATAAAGAGGATTTGAATTATGAGTTTATTAAGGTACAAACAAGAAATTACAAATAATAGTTATGAATCTTACATTGAAAATATGGCGTCAGGAGAATGCCAAAGCAAAAGGTCATTTTGAAACCTATCAATTAAAGAATATTTCTCCGGAATGCTCTTTCTTGGAGATGTTAGATATTCTTAACGAGCAATTAATTAATGATAACATAGCACACCCTGTTTGTTTTGACAACGATTGCCGTGAGGGTATTTGCGGTATGTGCGGCTTGTATATCAACGGTCGTCCTCATGGACCTGATGATGGCATTACAACTTGTCAATTACACATGCGTAAATTCAAAGACGGGGATACAATTACTATTGAGCCGTGGCGTGCAAGACCTTTCCCTGTAATGAAGGATTTGGTTGTAGATAGAAGTGCGTTTGATAAGATAATACAAGAGGGAGGTTATACTTCTGCAACAACAGGAGGCGTACCAGATGCTAACGCAATACCAATTGCTAAACGCAAAGCCGATGAGTCTATGGATTCTGCTTCATGTATAGGCTGTGGTGCTTGTGTTGCTGCTTGTAAAAATGCGTCTGCTATGTTGTTTGTGTCAGGAAAAATTTCGCAACTTGCCCTTTTACCACAGGGTAAGCCAGAGTCTGCAATTAGAGTAAAACGTATGGTAAAAAAGATGGACGAATTAGGATTTGGTTCTTGTACTAATACGTTTGCTTGCGAAGCGGAATGTCCTAAACAGTTGAAACGTACGAATATAGCACGTATGAATCGTGAGTTTATTTGTGCAAACGTTTGCTCAGACGAAAAATAAAACAAGGGTATAATAGAATAGTATTATTTAGTACGGATAAGTGGAGTTCTATACATAAAATTCCACTTATTTTCTTTTTTCATTTTTTTATAATCTTATTTTTTTGTATCTTTGCAACTCAAAGTTATAGCAATATGAAAGATATCTTGGAGTTTTTACGGCTCATACGTATCAATAATAATAGAGAGTGGTTTCATTCTCATAAAGATTTGTATTTGAATGCAAAAGAGAAATTTGAAAACGTTGCTCAAAGTCTTATTGTAGAAGTTGGTAAATTTGATACATCGTGCAGACACCTTACTTTAAGTGATTGCACCTATCGTTTTTATAGAGATACACGTTTTTCAAAAGATAAGACCCCTTACAAGACACACTTTGGAGTTTATATTTGTCCTAAGGGTAAAAAATCTTTATGGGCGGGGTATTATCTGCACATTGAACCAAACGAAATTATAGAAAACTTTTCTGCTAATACAATGCCAACACATTCTATATTATGTGCAGGAGCATATATACCAGATAATCAAATGTTACAAACAATAAGAGAAGATATTTTTACTAATGGAGATGAATATTTGAAGTGTATAGATAAGGCAAAGAATTTTTACTTGTGCAAAGAGCCGAGTCTAAAAAAACTTCCTAAGGATATACCAACTAGTAAATGGGACGAGTACATTAAATTGAAATCTCATCTTTTGGAGATGGATATTGACGAAGATTTTCTTTTGCAAAAAGATTTGGTTAAGCGAGTTGCAAAAGAATTTAAGACTTGTTACGACTTTGTTTCTTTTATAAACAATTCTATTTCCTATATGGGTAATTACTAATTTAGAATTTATGGACATACGAGTAATAATTCCAAAGCAGAAAACACAAGATACGATAGTTTTTCATCATTCGTTATTTTCTAATGATGATAAACTTATTTTGGCTCCTATGCAAAATCTGACAAGTTTGTTTTTTCGTAAGACGTTTTCTGAGTTTTTCCCACAGAATATTGATTATGCTATATCGCCTTTTATTTCAGTTAGTTCCAACTGCCAAAGCCCATCATCAATTATATACAATGATATTCGTCCTTTAGAAAATGAAAACACGATACCACTTGTTCCACAAATATTAGGTAATAATGTTGAGCAGATATTAGAATGTGCGAAAATTATTGAGAGTTTGGGTTATAGGGAGATTAACTTGAATATGGGTTGTCCGAAAAGGGATATCGTAAGTAGGGATAGAGGTGCAGGTTTATTAAGAGATAAAGATTTGATTCATAGTATTTTTGATGCTATTTTTAATAATACAAAACTACAATTAAGTATAAAAGTACGTTTAGGTATAAGCGATGAAACTGAATTAAGCAATCTTGTGCCAATACTAAATATTTATCCTTTGAAATCTATCTGTATTCACCCGAGAACTCAAAAACAACAATACGATGGGCAAGTTAATTTATCTTTGTTTGAACATTTTGCACGTGAATTGAAACACACTGTCATATATAATGGAGATATTTTTACAGTAGATGATTTTACTAAACTAAAAACGCAATTTCCTTATGTAAAACATTGGATGATAGGTAGGGGAGTATTGATGAATCCGTTTTTGTGTGCAGATATTAGAGGAATACCTTATAACAAAAGCGAGATGTTGATACCTTATTTAAAGAAACTACAAGATAATTTTATCAAATACCTACCAAACGCCAACGAGATTGCGATTTTAGGCAAGATGAAAGAATTTACAAAATATCTTTCTTTGGGTTGTAATGTTGATGTTAGGGAACTTTTACGAGAGTGCTCATTAGAAAAATTTAATCACCGATTTTATAAAATTTTTAACTCAGACTAATTTATTTATCTGCGAGAATATTTTAATAAATAAATTAGCCTGAATTTTAATATTAAATTATCTAATTTCACTTCCTGGATTAAACTCTTTTTCTGGGGAAATAAAAGATAATTCTCCTAACGGATTTTCAGCCATTAGTATCATGCCTTGACTCTCTATGCCTTTCAATTGTTTAGGAGCCAGATTCACTAAGACAGCAACACGCTTGCCGACAATCTCTTCAGGAGAGTACCACTCGGCAATACCACTTACTATCGTCCTTTCGTCAATGCCTGTATCAACTTTTAACTTCAATAGTTTTTTTGTCTTTGCTACTTTCTCTGCTTCCAAAATCTTTCCTATGCGAATGTCCATTTTTTCAAAATCTTCAAAATTTATATTCGCTTTTTGTGGATTCGCCTTTGTGTTGTTCAAGGTATTGTGTTTTTTACTCTCATTTAGTTTATCCATTTGACGTTGTATTTGTTCGTCTTCGATTCTTTCAAACAACAATTCGGCAGGATTTATTGCAGAGTTCTCTCTTAACAAATCTACATTGCCACCTTGTTGCCATGAATGGACATTTAGATTCAACATCTTTTGGAGTTTTTTTGCAGAAAATGGCAAAAATGGTTCGCAAAGTACGGCTAAATTAGCACAGATTTGCAGACTAATATTCAAAACGGTAGAGGTACGATTCTCGTCAGTTTTAATAGTTTTCCAAGGTTCGTTTTCTGTCAAATACTTGTTGCCAAGACGTGCCAAATTCATCAGTTCAAATAAGGCATCTCTAAATTTATAGGTTTCAAGTAAAGTGCCAATTTTTTCAGGGTAGGTTTTAATTTCTTCTATTGCCTGTTTGTCAATCTCGTTCAATTCATAACGAGCGGGTACCTTGCCATTAAAATATTTATGTGTTAAAACAATGGTACGATTCACAAAATTACCTAAAATTGCTACCAATTCGCTATTGTTACGTGTCTGAAAATCTTTCCAAGTGAAGTCATTGTCCTTAGTTTCTGGAGCATTCGCACAAAGAACATAACGCAATACGTCCTGCTTTTGAGGAAAGTCTTCGAGGTATTCATTCAACCATACAGCCCAATTACGAGATGTTGAAATTTTGTCGCCTTCTAAGTTAAGAAATTCATTAGCTGGTACATTTTCTGGTAAAATAAAATCGCCGTGTGCCTTTAACATAGCAGGGAATACAATACAATGGAAAACAATATTATCTTTCCCTATGAAATGTACCAATTTAGTTTCCTTGTCTTGCCACCATTTTTTCCAATTTTCACCTAAACATTCTATTGTATTGGAGATATATCCGATTGGTGCGTCAAACCAAACATATAAAACCTTACCTTCGGCGTTTTCTAACGGTACTTTAATTCCCCAATCCAAGTCTCTTGTAACCGCTCTTGGTTGAAGACCGTTATCAAGCCACGATTTACATTGCCCATATACGTTAGTTCTCCATTCTTTATGATTGTTAAGAATCCAATCTTTAAAAAACTCTTCATAATCATTCAATGGCAAAAACCAATGTTTAGTTTCTTTTAATATAGGAGCAGAGCCACTCAAAGCACTTTTAGGATTGATCAAATCTGTTGCGTTAAGGGAAGAACCACACTTCTCACACTGGTCGCCATATGCGTTTTCATTTCCACATATTGGACAACTACCTGTTATATATCTGTCCGCAAGAAATGTTCCTTCCTTTTCGTCATAGTATTGTTTTGTTGTCTGCTCTATAAATTTGCCATCGTTGTATAGTTTTGTAAAAAACTCGCTCGCAGTCTTGTAATGCGTAGAACTAGTAGTCCTTGAATATACGTCATAACTCATTCCAAAGGCTTCAAAGGAGTTTTTAATAATCGTATGATACCTATCAACAACATCTTGTGGAGTACAACCTTCTTTTTTTGCACGAATGGTTACAGGCACTCCATGTTCGTCCGAACCGCCTATAAAGAAAACTTCCTCTCCTTGCAATCTTAGATACCTAACATATATATCAGCGGGAACATATACGCCAGCCATATGTCCAATATGAATAGGTCCGTTAGCGTATGGTAATGCTGTTGTTACTGTGTAACGCTTAAATTTTCTATCTTTATCTGTATATGTCATAACTCTATTGTTTTTTATCCAAAATCCTGATTATATGGCTATCATTGTACTGGTAAATATCTTCATACTTATACAATTCGTCTATTTTTTGCATGCTATTCTTATAATATATGAATACTACGGCAGATTTTGGCAGACTATCACCTTCAACAAGTATTACGTTTATACCTTTATCCTTTAGTAAGTTTGTATAATATAAGGCATCTTGTCGCCATTCGTCTCCAAGGGTATAAAGTGAGGAAGATGGTAAATGTATCTTCCCTTCGTCAATATCTTTATATATTTTCATGCAAGCGTTATATGTTACCAAATCGCCCTTCTCGTAAGTACGAAAACTTCCATTATCTCCTAAGATATTGTTACTCAATGGTCCGTAGAAAATTAAAAGACATAATATTATAAAACATAGAGTCCGATATGTTTTTGTTGTACGCAAAAATATTAAGTTACCTATTGAGTCAAACGATATTGCTATGACAATACTCAATAGAGGTATTACGGGATAAATGTACCATTCCCAACGTGTTTTTGCAAAACTTGCAATGATTAAATAAGATAGTGCCAAACAGAAACTATAAACGGATAAACTTTTAAGATGTTTATTCTCGTTGTATAGATTGAAAATGAAAGCAAAAGGAACAAGTGCAAAAAAAGCTTTGAATGAGTGGTTTAGTAAGTGGTCCAAATAATTTACCCTCCAAGCATTGTTGCCGTCTAATGCCTCGCCATATCTTCCTGTAATATTATTATATATCATAGCTGAGATGTATCCACCTTCAGCTATTTCTCTTAAAAGAATGTATCCGCCAAAACCTATTAACAAAATCATACAACCTATCCATAATTGCTTGCTTCGTAACGTTGTTTTTAAGTTCTTTGTAGCAATTAAGTATATAAGCAATCCCGGCATCAAAACAAAAGCCTGTATATCCTTTGTCAGTGCAGCCAAGGTGAGGAATATAAAAAAATAGATAAGGTATTTTTTTTGTGAAGTGTCTTGTGTGTACAACCAAAAGAAAATACAGTACAATATTATGAACAATAAAAGGATTGCATCATACTCTCCAGTCCTGCTACAATGCCAAAAAATTATTTGCCATGAAGAATATGTAATCAAAGATGCGAAAAAGCCTAAATAAGGTCGTCTGATTTTGTATCCGAACCAAATAAGTACAAGCCCCAATGTGAGCATAGCTAGTACAGATGGCAACCTAACTGCTAAAGTACTCTTGCCGAAAACATACATTGCAAGACTTTGTAACCATATAGCCAGCGGAGGTTTTGTATTCCACAAATCAGGCTTGCCATTGAATGTAACAACAATAGGATTATGACTTTCATGCATTTCTAAAGCAGAGACTGCCAACCTTGCTTCGTCCCACTGTCTGATGGGTAAGGAATCTAAATGTGGGAACAACATTAAAGAAGAAATAACCAAAAATAAACCTACTAATATGTATGTTAGCTTTCTCTCTTTCATTTTATCTAAAAAACAAGATACCACCATAGGAAATTAAAGATTTTCTCTAATTATATTGCTTATATCTTCAATTATCACGTTTGCCAAATGCTCCGCCTTAGTCATGGAATCAC
>ONOZ01000076.1 GCA_900319595.1 uncultured Bacteroidales bacterium
ATACATAAAGATTTAGTACAATGCAGTTTTAGATGTTATTTAAGTATTTGGGATACGATATTATTTAATTTTTTTACCGTCAGAAAACGCGTTGCCAACCTTTTCTCCAACGACACGATAATAATGCTTACTACTATCGTACATAATAGGCTCCATCTTACTCAAATCAATGTTTCCGTCTGCATCAAGTATAGATTCCTCGGCTTGCATATTCACTATTTCTCCTACAACTCTGGCACCACCTTTACCATCTTCTACAAACTCCACAACCTTACACTCAACCGTTAGTGGATATTCGTTAATGACGGGAGCATCTACAAATTTGCTTTTTGTTACAGTCATACCCGCCTTTGCGATTTTGTTAGGTTCTTGTTTTGCAGATACAACACCAAAATAATCACTTTCTACGACGTGTTTTTTGTCAGCAAATGATACGGTGAATGCCTTTTTCAATCTGATATTTTCAGTTGTTTGATGTGCAGACAATTCAAAAGTTATGTGTTTTCCACCACATTGTCCTCCCCAAGCAGCATTCATTGCATCAGGGTTGCCATTTGCGTCATAAGTTGCTATAATCAATACAGGCAACGGAGTAATGACGACTTTGTTACTAAAATTCTTTTTTGTGTTTTGCATAGTTGATTGTGCATTTAATGTTGCTACACTTATGATTAAAGTGCTGAATATTACCAATAATCTTTTCATTGCTATAATTTTTAAAATTTGTAATGAAAAAATACAAAAAAAACTTATATAGGCAAAACTTCGTAAAAAATACTCAAAAATATGTATTGTCAAATATAATAATATTGTATAATTTTGCAATATAAAATTTATTAAAACTATACAAGCAATGGAAGAAAAACATATACATAGCCACGAGTGCGGACATCACCATAGCCATCATATTCACCATGGCCATCACCACCATCATCACGCCGAGGTAAATTCAAGTAATTTGAATAAAGCGTTCATGTGGGGCATTGGGTTGAATACAGCGTTTGTTATAATAGAGTTTATAATAGGCTTTCTCTCCAATTCTGTAGGTTTAATATCTGATGCAGGTCATAATTTGAGCGATGTAGCCTCGTTAATACTTGCATTGATGGCTTTTAGAGTTGCAAAAATTCATTCAAATAACAAATACACATATGGATATAAGAAAATGACGATACACGTTTCGCTTATCAATGCCGTAATTTTGCTTGTAGCTGTGGCTTTTATTATTATTGAGTCTATACATAAGTTGTTTGTTATCGAAGTTGTTGAAGGCAAGATGATAAGTATAACTGCCGCGATAGGAGTATTGGTAAATGGACTGACGGCATGGCTATTTATGAAAGACAAAGAAAAAGACCTTAACGTAAAAGGTGCTTATCTTCATATGGCAGCCGATGCTTTGGTGTCTATTGGTGTGGTTGTGTCTGGTGTGATAATAATGCTTACGGGAATGTATTGGATAGACGGTATTATAGGACTTATTGTTGCAGCAATTATAGTTTTCTCTACTTTAGATTTATTGAAAAATTCTACTCGTTTAGCATTGGACGGAGTACCTCAGGGTATTGATATAGACGAAATTACTGCTGGTATCAAGCAAATAGAGAATGTAAAAGATATTCATCATATTCATGTTTGGGCAATCTCGACTACCGAAAATTCTTTGACTGCCCATATAAAGATAGACAATATTAACGACTGGGAACAGACAAAACGTAAAATTAAAGATTATTTAAAACACCACCATATCTCACATTGTACATTGGAAACAGAATTTTCTGATAGCGATTGTAACGAAAAAAAATGCTATTGTAGTGAATAAAAAAATAATCACAGTGATTAAAAAAATTATTGTGGTGAATAAAAAAATAATCACTGTGATTACTAAATCCTTATTTTATAACTCTATAATAATGCTCTTTTCGAGGTAGAGCGTTTGCAGGATTTTTGATAGGATAGCCCAATGCAATGGCTCCGATGCCGATAACGTTTTGTGGAAGTCCGAATTCTTTAATCAATTCTTTGCCTTCCTTAGTTTCAAACATCTCTTTCTCTCTGTTAATCCAGCAAGAACCTAAACCAATTGAGTATGCAGCATTCATCATATTGCCTAAAATCAAACTTCCATTTTGAATAGTGTTTGGATTTTCACTCAACGGCGAGCCAAAAACAAGAACTATTGTTGGAGCATCATAATATGGATTGGTATCTACTCCCATAATTGTAGCATTCATACGAATTAGTTTATCCATAACTTCTTTATTCTGAACTGCAACTATCCATAAATCTTGCTTATTGTGTCCAGTTGGAGCGTATGTACCTGCCTCCATAACAGCAATCAGTTCTTCGTCTTTTATTTGTTCGCTTTTGTATTTTCTTATGCTTCGTCTGCTTTTTAATGCCAGTAAAACCTGATTGTCTATCATATTACCATATATTTTATGCAAAGATACAAAAAGTTTTTCAAATAAAAGTTAAAGTATTAACAATTTTTTATAAGATGCATTATCAATGGTGATATTTATATGATAGGTGCCACTAGGTAAATCTCCCACATATATTTTTGCACTTCCTACATTAGTTATTCGTTTTACTATTTGTCCTATCTGATTATATATGATAACTGCAGAAGGTTGCTTTTTACTTTTAATTGTAAAGAAATCGCTTGTAGGATTTGGATAAAGATTTATCTGTTCATCATTGTTTGCAATACCTTCTATGCCTGAATCATTTTTCTGTATTATAACTTGTTTAGCAGGAGTTCCATCTTCTTGCAAAATACGAGCAGGAGTGCTTGAGATTTGATAATTTTGTGGCTCTATGACAATAACATTTGTTAGAGTTATACTTGAGAAGTTGGCTATAGCACAGGTAAGATCATTGCTAATACTAATATTTGCTCCATCAATGGTAAGATTTTCATTACCAACACCTGCTATTCCATAATCATTATTGTTACAGTCAAGATTTATGTTACAATCCTTAATAAGCAAGTTGCCACGTACTATCGCAATACCTCTAGCATTCAATGTCCCACTACCGTCTGAAGAGGTTATAGTAACATTATGTTCCCTATCGTAAAGAAAATGGAATACAGTCCCAGTGTTTTCGCCTATTAAATTTATAGTAAAATTGTATCCCTCTACCTTACCCATGATTGTTGCATTGTTTAATGTCAGAGTCCTTGTTGTTGGATCAAAAGAAACTTTGCCATCATCTAAAACATCATCTTTGTTTAAGTCAGATACCAATACACCATTACTTACGTATAAATCGTATCCTTTCTTTATTATAACTTGTTGAGCAGGTGTTCCATATTCATTTAAAATAGCAGAATACTCACCCCCAGAAGGAATGCCTATTTGATAATTATGTGGTTGTACAACAGTAACATCTGTTAATGTGATATTTGAAAAACCACCTATTGCAGCTCCTACGACGTTATTACTATTAATATGAATATTTGCATGGTCTATTGTAAGATTAGCGTTCTCACCGTTACCACCTATTCCATCTATGGCTTGTTCGTCTAAGTTTATGTTACAATTCTTAATAAGCAGGTCTCCTTTTCTTATAGAAAGACTATGCGTGTTTAATGTTCCACTACCATCAGAAGATGTTATAGTAATACTATCTTCCAAACTAGAATTAAAATGGATATAATCAACATTGTTTTCACCTTGCAAGTTTATGATTAAATTCTTACAATAGGTTGCATCTATACCAGCGGTTGTTGCATTATTTAGTGTTAGGGTGTTTGTAGTAGGGTCAAAAGAAACTTTTCCATCACCTAAAACATTGTCCTTGTTTTCGTCTCTTACCGATACATCTCCTATATTTATACCATAAGCACTTTCTATTCGCAGAATAGTAACACGTCCAGCAATACCCTCTGCATATTCAGAATCGTTTTCATTTCTCCAAACCAAGACAAGTTTATAAACAGAGTTTGGATTAGGATTGTCTATTTCCAGTGCAAAACGATCATTAACCCCAGCAAATCTACCATCTTGATTGAAATACAATAGACCTTCTGTGTATGGACTAGTATTGGAGCCACAATAGTACGGAGCATTACTAGATGCTGAAGGTTGAAATACGGTATCTTCAGGAACAAAGAAAATAGACAGATAGTCATAATACCAAAGACCTCCTCCATATCCATTAATGTCTACACTGATGTAAAATCGTATTTTAGGAGCGTTACCTGTATTTATCTTTCTTTCTGCAATAATAGCACAAGGATGTCCTACTGTGTTATACGACGTATCAAGAGCAGGAGATGCTTTTCCTATCAAGATGTCACTGCGATAACTGAATTTAAAAGTTGCAGTTTGATTATCAATGTCTTGCACATCTCTGACAACCCAATGATCGTTATCCCATAAAAAAGCTGGTGTATAAGGCAAAGTTGCAACAGAGTCACTGAATTGAGCCCAAAGCTCACTACCGAAGTTGATTGCTAATAAGCAAACTAACGTTAAAGTTGTAATTATTCTTTTCATATCGTTACTGTTTTTAATTATTTTGCAAAGATATAAAAAACTAATTTATACTGCAAACTTTTTTACAAAAAAATCCAAAAGTAAAATCTCTTGGTAGCGAGGAGTAAATAAATTCTTTTGTTATACTATATATATAATGAATAAGGCAACACCTCTAAACGATGTTTTTTTTAAATTTTTTATAAAAATATATAAGAAATTCATAATTTGTTTTTATTTTTGCTTTTGGAAAATACATTATATGAGGCAATGGTCATATGATGTATTAAATGTTTAGAGGATAAATAATTAACCAAAAATATTAAAACATATGAGAAAAATATTCAAAACAGTAACAATGGTGATGCTTACATTCGTAAGTACCACAGTGTTGGCACAAAATACAACAAACTTACGCAAAATGTCAGCACACATGCAGAAGATGGTTACTAACTCGGAGACTAAAGATAGTCGCAAAAGTGTTACCGCTCTAACGACATTGGCTATAGCCTGTGATGCACCTACTTTCTTCGAACGGCACGGTTGTCGTCTTTTAGACAGTGTAGGACGCATCTATATAGTGAGCATACCGCTTAACGAGATGATTGCACTGTCTAATAATGATACCATAGAACGTATTGAGGCTGAACGTATGCCACGTCCTACGATGGATGCAACGCCACAACAAGTGAATGCTTCTAACGTATATACTGGTAATGGTCAGCTACCACAAGCCTATACAGGCGAAGGTGTTGTGGCGGGAGTATTTGATTGCTATTTTGACTTCACCCATCCTGCTTTCAGCGACTCCAATGGTGATCTACGTATCAAATATTATTATGATTTCCACTGGCCGAATGATGACAACACCTTTGGTCACGCATTGGAGAGTCCTAGCGAGATTGCTGCACAACAACATTCGCTCTACACTCGTAACGGAGTCCATGGTACCCACGTGGCAAGTATTATGGCTGGTTCGGCTGTAGAAGGGCAACTACAGGGAATGGCTCCTGGTGCAGACATCTACTTGGTTGATTTCAATTCCGACCGCGAACAGTTTGCCAATCCAGACGACAATACCTCAGCTATCGCTGTCCTTGGCTTTAAGAAAATATTTGACCGAGCAGAAGCCGAAGGTAAGCC
>ONOZ01000189.1 GCA_900319595.1 uncultured Bacteroidales bacterium
ACAAATTTTAAAATGACTTTCAGAGAATATTTAGAGGGATTATTTGAAAAAGGTATCTTTACAGATGCTAACTTCAATTCAATATTTGCTAAATATAATATCTCTCAAAGTGGTGATGTGCCTTTGTCCGATGTTAGCGATATGCAGAAAGATTTATGCGAAGCAGAACTTTGTCTGCTTGTCGCTAACAAAGGCAATGGTAGCGGTGAAACTATTGAAAGAGGAAATTTCAAAATCTCCGAACGCTCTTGGAATATGTCCTATGCAGATAAAGACAGGTTCTATAAACGTGCTTGGTTCTTATTCAAAAAATGGGGCATTGAAGAAGAGGATGGAGATGAAGTACATTATCAAATAGGAGTAATAAACTGATGGCATATAAGGAATTAGAATATATGGACAAATGTACTATCGTAGATTTAGATACGGAAATAGTAGATTCTATAACAGGAGATGTTACTAAAAGCGTAATCTGCGAAAATATACCTTGTGATTTTCAGCCAACACATACTGAACAACATAATGGTGTATTAGTACAATTTAGTCCTAAATTATATCTTCCTTATGATTTTGAATATTCAGATAAGTTAAATCCAAATCTGCAAGTTGTTATCAGTAGATGGACAATTAAGAATGGTGCAGCAGATATAAATTATCCGCAAGATTTAGATGAAAAGCCAACAGGAAAACATCTTGCTTGTGCAAAAATTGAAGACTATCAAGAAATCAATATCCGTGAAAAACTCGTGGGTATAGAAATAGAGTTAAGGGAGGTAACTTATTAAGTATGGCAGCAGATTATTCTACACAGTTAGCAAGATTACTCAAAGTTAAAATAGGACACGTCCTTGAAGTATCCGCATCTGAATGGGTAACTGCTTCGCATAGAAATTTACACAATAGAATATATAACTATATAAAAACCTTTCAGAGAGCAGAAAAAGGAATTTGGAACGATTTAGGAAAAGGTGCTTTTACCAAAAATATTAACGGTGTAACCGTCCCTGATAGAACCGGATGGTCAAAAGAAGTTAGTATAGATGGCGATACAAGAAAACTTAATTCAAACTTACACAAATTCCAAAACAGAACTCACGAAATGAAAAACTATACCGGTTATATTATTCTTTTTGACGGCAAAATCATTACAGGCAGAAATAGATTATTATCTGCTCACGCCGTAAAAGGACAAAGGTGGCAAAATCCAAACATAAAAGGGCAATATGCTTTACCTTTAAGCAATATAGCACGAGGTTATGGAGAAACATTGGAAGGAAAAATAGATAAAAGGTATAGAGGTAAAAACGATGGTTTTCGTAAAATGGTTAATGTTTCTATTGCAATTTTTGCAGATAGCGAACACGCTTTCTATGTAGATAATCCAGCCCCACAAAAAAGAAGTCCATATACACAAGGAACAGGATGGTTCAGACGCTATGCACAAGAAGTCGCTAATAAATGGATGTTCTTTGTTATTGAACCAGCACTGCACTTTATAGCAAATTATTCTTACGAACGTGGTGCATCAGAGGGATATATTGGTAATCTAACAAAAAACGAAACAACGTGGGAAGAAAGATTAACCGAACGTGCTACAAAGTTAAGTGATATAGAAACGAAAAATCGGGGAACTTTTTACAAAATAAATTCTTCGTACAAAGCGTGGCAAGCAACTTCTACCGGGACAGGAACAATGAAACGAGGCAAACATCATTTTGATTTAACCTATGGAGCATTAAAGTTTAGTAAAAAAGGTATAAAGTTAGATATCCCTATCATCTTGACAAGAATAAAAGATAATAGTAATGCACAGAAAATCAATAAAAAGAGAATTGCAGATACTTGGTTTTTAGATTATTAAAGTATGAAACTATCAGAATTAAATAGTATAACAGCGTGCGAGAAGTTAAAATCTTTGTTAGAAGATAAATTATCAGCAATTAAGACAAAAACATATCTTAATTACCCCGAAACATCTCTACCGGACAACTTTGTTGCTATATCCCCAAATGGTGGTATGTTAGACAGAAATGATGCCGGAGAAGGAATTTTACTTTTAGATGTTTGTGTAAAACTTCTAAAAGATAAAGGAATAAACAATATCAAACTAACAAGAATTTTAGAAGTTATAAATGAAGTTATAACTGATAGCGGAATAAGGTCCGAAAACTATTTCTTTGTGTTAAGTCCTCAATATAACTTTATAGATGAAATGGATTACTCTTTGGGTTATGCAGTAAAATCTCTCAATATATTTTTTAGAGTAGAAAGAACAAGTAATTATTAACAAATAAAAAAATACAATTATGGCAGGAAAAAATTTAGGAACTCTATTGAACACCGTAGGTGGTGTTGGTAGATTATGGATTTACAACTATGGCAAGAATTGGGATGGAACAACAAAAATAGAAGATATGATGATTCCATTCACAACAGCAGGTATTATTGATTCTTCTGTTGATTTTGACCTTGTTGGTAAATTAAATATGGACTCCGTTGAAGATGCAGGAGAAGATATGAATATCGTAGACCATAGATTTACTGATGGTTCTGTGGGTGTTAAGTTGGTTGAAGATGGTACATATGGTATCAATTGCCAATCAATGAATATCGCAGAAGATATTTGTGTTGAATTGTTGAATATGACAAAGAACACTACTACAACCACAGCAAACACATTAGGCAAAGATGCTTTGGCTTACGGACAAGATGGTACAATGGGCTATATCAACCCTTGCGGTATATACCTTGAAACTTTGTCTTCTGACAAATACAGCGGAATATTGTATCCATATGCATCATTAACAGCAGATTTGCAAGTAGCAGGTAACAAGACAGATATTTGGGTAGTCAATATGCAGATAGGTGCCCAGAACTGTCCTTTGAAAACTCTTGATAAAACAGGAGCAAGTAAAGAATTGACTGCTCTTTGGGGCGAAGCAACTTATATCTTAATACCAAAGAGAACTGCAACAACTAATAATGGTGGCGGTACAAATCCATAATAATTAAACAATCGTTTTAGGAGGTGGTAGTTTTTCACCGTACCGCCTCCTTTTTCTTTTTAAACATAAAATAAAGAAATATTATGGCAAATATAGATAAAGAAGTAAGAAATGAAGATATTCCTCAACTGAATAATATAGAATTTAGCACCGAAAGAATATTCCCCAAAGGCTATAAAATAAGAGTATTAGGAAAAGAATTTAAAATAAAACCTTTATGCAGATGGTCGCATAATAGGATTTTAGATTTATGCACCTTTGAAATAGAGGAGAATAAAGAACAAGGCACATTTATTCCAAAGATAACTCCAAAAAATAAAGATAACGATGCAAAAGCAGCCGCTTATATATTATTGCATAATCCTTTAAAGATAAAATTATTTGGACGTTGGAAAACGTGGAGAATGAAATGTAAATATAATAGCGAAACATTTTATGCTATAATAGAAACAACATTTAACAATAGAGAAGAGGTTTTTTTTTACAAAAGTGCTTCTCTGATAGCAATGACACAAAGAAACAGAATGATGAAAATATAATCCATTCTAAAACTAATCTTGGAATATATAACAGCCAAATAAAAGAAATATATGGTAATTATGGTTTTTGGTCGTGGTTTCAATTTTGGTTTATGGACAGCGTATTTAAGCAAACTATAATGCTTATGGATAAAACGAGAATTGACTATGATTACGAGAAAGGTAAGAGCGTTAGAAGAAGTAGCGACCCAGCATTACAACGTGAGATAGACAACTACAATAGGAATGAGGCTGTTGAAATGATGAGAGAGAAGCAACGCAGACGTATGGAAAAGATGAATAAAGAAGATATAGTAGAGGAAATAAGAGAACAAATACAAAAGCAAAAGTAGTCATTTTTTAGATTTTTTAATGTGGAGAGAGAGCAGTAATCTACTCTCTCTTTTTATTAAATAGGTTATTTAAGAAATCTCCTGCTTTTCTCATCAATGTTGCTACCTCTAACGCAGAAGTCGGCTCATCAATCCATTCCACGTTTTCTATATCAGATTGCTTGCCAATAGTTACTTCGCCTATAAAACGAGGGAATACTATACGTTCTATCATAAATTTATTACCTTGTTCATAAAAATGAAATGTCTTTGTTACATCTTCCTTTTCAGTAGCAATCTGCAATATAGAAATCTCTACCTTATCGTAATCTTCCTCAAAGAAATCTTTGAATGGTGAAGCATCAAAAACTTTATTAAGTGCTTGTTGTGTGTTTTCAGCCTCAACGTTAGATTGTACTTCTTTTTCTTTGCCTAACAACTTTATTGTTATTCTGTATGTTTTCATTATTCTAAATATTTTATTACTTCTTTTTTTATATCTGTATCTAT
>ONOZ01000049.1 GCA_900319595.1 uncultured Bacteroidales bacterium
ATACCTTTCAAAGTGTCAATAACCCATTGGTCAATTTCATCAGAGAAATCTTGCAAATCAACATCATCTTCATACTTCATATCCGTATCACGATAAATATCTATATCGTATCCTGTCAATCTGCTAGCCAATTTGATATTGTATCCTTCCTTACCTATTGCCAAAGAAACTTGGTCGGAATTCATAAACACATCTGCTTTTTTAGTCTGCTCATTTACATTCACAGAAATAACTTTTGCAGGAGCCAATGCACGCGAAATATATAGGTCTATATTAGGTGTGTATGCAATAACGTCTATGTTTTCATTCTTCAATTCTCTAACAATTCCATGAATACGACTTCCTTTCATTCCAACACATGCTCCAACAGGATCAATTCTGTCGTCATAACTCTCCACCGCTAGTTTAGCACGAGACCCTGGCTGACGAACTGCATTTTTAATGGTTATCAATCCGTCATAAATTTCTGGAACTTCCTGTTCAAATAATCTTTCTAAGAATATAGGAGAAACTCTTGATAGAACAATATGAGGAACAGCGTTTCGCATCTCTACTTTCAACACAACCGCTTTTACATTATCACCTTTACGGAAGAAATCTGTTGGAATCTGTTCTGTTTTTGGTAAAATAAGTTCTATTCCGTCTTCATCCTTTGCCAAAAGTTCCTTCTTCCACACCTGATATACCTCTGCAATAACTATTTGACCGATTTTTTCCTTGTATTTGGTATATACATTTGCACGTTCGTACTCTTGTATCTTACCAATCAAATTCTGACGAATAGCAAGAATATCCCTACGACCGAAATCTGTAATATGAATTTCCTCAGCAAACTCATCGCCCTCCTCAAAATCGGGTTCAACTTTTATAGCCTCAGAAAGAGCAATCTGTGCATTCTCATCTTTCAACTCATCATCATTGACAATGGTTCTTGAACGCCAAATTTCCAAATCTCCTTTGTCTGGATTTACAATTATATCACAATTCTTATCTGTACCATACTTTTTTATAAGAAGACCACGCAAAACGTCTTCCAAGATACGCATAAGTGTCTCTGTATCTATTCCTTTAAGTTCTTTAAATTCCGAAAAAGAATCAATCAAACTAAGTTTTTCCATCTGCGATTCTTATGATTTTTATAATTTATAATATTCTGTTTACAAACTAATTACAACTCTTGATTTTTTCACTGTGATTAATTCAATAATCACTGGTTCTATTTTTTTCTTCTGCGTGATTAGTATTTTTCCATCGCTAACCTCTGTCAAAATACCATTTTCCTTGCTACCATCATCTAAAACTACCTCAATATTCTGACCTATATTCTTTTTGTATTGACGTTCCATTACAAAATACTCACCTAATCCAAAAGAAGTTACCGTCAATTCAAAATCTTCTTCATCTCTATTCAAATTTTTCTCTATATATTTTGAAACTTCAATACAATTTTCAACAACAACTTTACTATCGGAATCAATCGTAACCGTTATAATGTTATTTTTTGATACCTTTACTCCAACAAGAAATATTTCCCGTCCCTCTAAATATTCATTTACAATATTTTCTACAAGTTTGCTGTCAATCATATCCCTTTTTCTAAAAAAGAAGGGGAACTTAAATCGTCCCCCTCTCCATTCCGATTGCAAAATTACAACAATATTTTATATTAGCAAAGAAAATCAACTATTTTTTATCAAATACACTTCCTTTATTTTTCTAAATATATAATATACAAAGCATTATATTCATATAACGTAATACAATATACGTATTATACTATTATTTAGTCCTAAATCTCCATTGAGAAAGCAAAACTCCTGCAACAACAATCAAAATTCCAATAATTTTACGAGCAGTAAATATCTCCATACCCATATAGACTGCAGCAAAAATAGTTATAATAGGTGCAACATTATTGAAAATACTAACCTTCTCTACACTTAATTGCTTTGCAGCAAAACTATATAAACCATACGAACAAGCAGAACACAAAACCCCCAAACTCAATAAGTCAAAAATAGGTTGTATTCCCCAATTTGCATCGCCAACATAAGGAAAATCAAAAATAAAAAATAATGGTAAATAAATAATTGCTCCTATCAAATTCATATAAGCGGTAATAGAAAAGGCTCCATACGTTCTTAATAATTTTTGTAGAAATACATTATACCAAATAGCCGCCGAAAGTGCAAGCAAAAGTAATAATAGTCCTCTTATGTCAAAAGCAAATCCATTCTTATTGAAACTCATAAGTATAATACCTACTAAGGATATACCCGCACCTGCGACTAACGACTTTTTAATTCTTCCACCATAAACCATAGGTATAGCAAAAGCCACCAAAACAGGAATCAACGCAATGATAACAGAGGCAAACGATGCATCTACATATTTCATTCCAAAATCTTCACCTATAAAATAAATAACAGGCTCTCCCATTGCCAAACAAAGAAAAGAAATAAAATCCTTTTTTTTCATAGGTTCAAGTTTTCCTGCTAATTTCAAAGCAATCAACAAAAAAGACGCCCCGATTAGTAATCTTATCAAAACAATAGTAAATACAGGAATATCATTTTCAAGTAATCTTTTGGTCCAAGCAAAACTTATGCCCGATAAACAAGCATATATACAAATAGCAATATATCCTATGAGTTTATTATTAGTTTTCATTTTCTGAAAATAAGTTTAATTCATTATGTTTATATATTTCTTCATCACTTACTCCTAAACCAATCAAACGAACGGGCTTTTCTTCGTAAGGTATTTGCTTCACAAGTTCTTTCGCTAACGGAAGAATTTGCTCTTTTGAAATGAGAATCTGTTTTTGTGTATAACTACGTGTCTGTATTGTGAAATCATAGTATTTTATTTTCAATGTCAATCTTTTACCTCTAAATCCTGTTTTTTTAATTCGTTCTACTAATTCTAACACTACGTTATACAAGGCTATTATCATAGAAGTCTTATCTTTTATGTCGTGTTCCATTGTCTGTTCGCAACTGATGGATTTTCTAATCCAATTACTCTCTACTTTGCTTTCGTCAATACCTCGTGCATAGTCGTAAAATACTTTTCCCATTTTGCCGAAATGATGAGTAAGTTCTATAAGAGACTTGTCTTTAAGTTGCTTGCCTGTATAAATTCCTAAAGAATGCATTTTTACAAGAGTTTTCTTGCCAACACCCCACATTTTCTCTACTTTCAGATTATCTATAAATTCTTGGGATTGCGAGGGGTGTATAACTTTTAGTCCATTTGGTTTATTCCAGTCCGAAGCAATTTTTGCTAAAAACTTATTGTATGAAATACCTACCGAAGAAGTTAAAAGCGTCTCTTTCAGAATTTTTTCTTTCAATTCTTTTGCAATATTTACCGCAAACTCCTCTCCTATTTTATTTGATGTTACGTCCATAAATGCCTCATCTAATGAAATGGGTTCTATAATATTTGTATATTCTTTCATTAGCGAGCGTACCATAAGCGAAACTTCCTTATATTTCTCAAAATGCGGATTAACTATTATCAAATCTTTGCATAATTGCTTGGCTCTCTGGATTGACATTGCCGAATGAACTCCAAATTTTCTTGCCTCATATGATGCCGCTGCTACTACCGAACGCTGTGCATCTCTACCAACTACTACAGGCTTGCCTCTCAAAGACTGATTATCTCGCTGTTCAACCGAGGCATAAAAAGCATCCATATCTAAATGTATAATCTTACGCATCTAAAACCCCCAACCGACGGACAAAATAAACGGGAAAATTGTAATATGAGTTGCAACATTTTTTTGAGATTTATATAAATCGTAATAATCCCATTGATAATCATCAAAATAATGAATTTTACTACGTACAAATCTTATCATATATGTAAAATCTGCAAACAAATGCTTATATTTCACCTTAAAACCAATAGGAAATACACCTGAATATTGATAATAAGACTCGTCATAATAGTAAGAATTTTTATCATTCATATCCATAACATCAAAATTACACCCAATACCAATATGAGGTATCAAAAATAACAATCTAAGGGAATCTATCAATAGATTGTAGCCAAAATTAAATGAAACATTAGTATTAAACATAGAGTTATCACTCTTGGTTGCCCATGCATAATCTAAAAAACATGAGAAATATCCGCAAAACGAATGTTGCACAAAAGCATATTGCGAACAAGTCAATCCTATTGCATTCCAAGAAGAATGTTGTGCCATCGTTTCTTTAAAAGAATTATCTGCATTCATATGAGAATAAGTTAAACCTATTTCCAACAACTCACTCCCATTAGAATACCACATATCGTCAAACATCCATCGCAAAAAAGGATTTTGACACCTAACACCAACAGAACAGACAATTACAAAAAATATTATTAAACACTTTTTCATAACTCGTTTTAGAATATTTCTAATTTGCTTTGCAAAGATACAAAAAAACATATAACAAAAAGGCATCTTCCATAAAGAAAGACACCTTCAAAATATCAACAACCTAAAAATCAATACTCTATATTATCTATTGCAATTTTATCATCTTCTTAGCAATACGTTTATCGTTATACCTAACTATGTAATAGTAGGTCCCGGAAGGAATGTTACTTAATGGCAATGTTATATAGTGCACGCCTGAGGAGAAATTCTGCGAATAATTATAAACCACACGACCATTATTATCTGTAACATCCAAACGTACTTCACCATCAACTGGAAGATATATCTCTACACTTGTTTGTTCTATAAATGGATTTGGTACATTTTGCTTAACTACAAAATTATTAGAGTTCGCTTCTCCATCAATGGTTTCTATGCCTACATATGTTTGAACCTTAACATATTTGGTAGTATCATTAAATTTGTTGTTATCACCTTCATATTCCACCCAAGCCGTAATATTGTATTGACCATCATCTCGGCGTTGTACTCCTTGCTTGAAAGTTAATTCCAATCTATGTCCGTCCGGCTCATCAAATGCTAAGTTAAAGTTTTCCCTAACAATGTTTGCATAATTGCCATCTACAACGTATGCAGCCCTAATAAGTTTATTCCCAGCCAATGTTCCTACATGATGAGCAATCAACTGTACTTTGCAAGTAGTATTCACATTCTGTTCTACCAATATACTATCTGCCTGCAAATCTCTGTAACCAAGATATACCAAACAAGTAGTATCGTTAGAGTTGTCTTCATCATCAGCATAGCGTACATAAGCACAAACACTTTGATAAATATTTCTATTGATTCTACGTGCAAATGTATGATAACCTATAGTACCCGCTATAAGACCATCTCCGCCCTTGAAAGTTTCCTCTACAACATCTGTTTTATTACCATTTAGGTAATAACCTACAACAATATCTTTAATTTCTTTAGAAGAACGATTCAAAACCGCTATCTGCAATCCAAAATCATTATATTGTGCATCATCTAATGTGATATATTTTGCCTCTAAATCTACGGCCGAATTGCTAGAATGTATTCTCTTATACACAGTATCATTATCTGGGTAAGTATCTTCAGGTAAACCTACCCAAGATTTAAGATTAACTGTTCCAAAAGAAGTACGATAGGTTGTTCGGAAAGTATAAACATATTCATCTCCATTATTCAATGGTGGGTTGAAATGAATTGTTTCTTTCACCACATCTCCACTACCGGCAGAATAATAAACAGGTAAATCTTCCACTGGGTCAAGTCCATAGTTCTTAACTTTAATTGCTACAGAAATATTATCATTTGAAGCAACCTTCGCCAAAGGCTCTGTAATTTCTAACAAACCTACATCTTTCACAAGTGGTCCTATGACAAAGTACGCTCTAGCAGTGTCGTTATCTGTGTATAAGTCTTCTGGATTCAATCTTGTATAAGCAGTGATGCTGAATGGATCTGGCATTGTTACATTCAAATATCTACCATTTTTAAAGACATATTCCATATCACCTGCTACAGGAATATTTGCTATAACATCTTCACATTGTGGAATATGCATATCTTCCGTCAAGTAACAAACTCTGAAAGATGTCAATGGTTTCTTTCCAAAATTATGAACGGTTACCTTTGGATAAAAATACTGTCCATATGAAGGTAAATAACTCTCATCCGCCAAAGTCTCCCCGTCCGTCAATATTATTTTGGTTACCCCAGCATCCAAATCTCTCAACGCTCTTTCAATTCTGAAATCATCAATAGCAACTCCATCTGCAACACGTCCGTCTCTTGAAGTAAAAATAAACCTAAATTGTACTTGCTTACCTAATTCGCCATTAATTGCATCTATTGAATAAGAAGCTCTTTCCCAAGTAACATTAGTTTTTGTAAATCCATCTTCACTATCATACCAATTCGTCGCATTAGCATCATTAACCTTGCCTAATGTCGTCCAAACATTTTTGTAGTTAAGATATTCAACTATCATAGATGCACCTGGTCCCATATCCCTTCTCAACATAAATGACACCGTATCGGGTTTTACACCAGAAATATCAAATATAGGCGTATACAATATACTTGTATTGTTCATAGTGTATTGTCCATTTATATTAGTTTTCCAACATATCGGAGCTGAATTTGCTTTGGTGATAACTTTGTTTGCCGTTGTACTCGGTGTTCCCATCTGCCACAAATTAGATGGCTTTCTTGGGTCTATCTCATAAGCATAAAAATCATTATTTCTGTTACCACTTTCATCAAATGAAGTAGCATAAGGAATTGTATATATATGGTATGTATAATTATCCAAAGTAATTGTATCATTTGGTCTATACTCCTCACCATCTACATCTATATATGCCTTGAAATGATTATGCCCAATATTCAAATCCAAACCCGTCAATGTAACATCCTCTATCTCCGAAGACGCAAGTGTTCCTGTCCATTCAAATTCAGTAGTATCTGTATTGTAAATCCATGTTATCTTTGCTGAAGTTAAATTTGTCTTACCTGCATTTCTCAATCTTACAACCAAAGCACTGTTAGTTGTGGTATCTTGCCTTTGAGGAGAAACAAAACGTACAAGTTCTGCATTAACATCTTTAATAGGAGCAATGTGTATCTTATAATCTTCTATCTCTCCCGCAGAAATTACAGGATAAGTACCATTACCAGGATTAGGTCCAAAAGTATGAGTCTCATCATTTTGAGATACTATAATACGCATACGTGTGTAACCACTTCTTGCACCTTCTGGTACTGTAATCAATGCTCTGTTTATATCCCCAATTTGAGCTGCATCAGAATACACAAGCTCATCTATGGCATCAAATCGTCCATCCCTATTCCAATCAATCCATGCTTTAACCCAGCCAGTCAATACAGCATCTTCATCCATACTCATATCGCTTGCAGGAGCAATAGAAATTAGTAAGGAATCTTTTAAACCTCTAAATAATTCAGGTGGTGCTACTATCTCCGTGTAGTCGCTATAACGGTCTGATAACGCAGCAGACATATTATCCATCGCCGCTAATTGAACTCTTGTTATATCTAAACTTGTAGCATTAGATACAGCCACAGCATCGCTATCCATCTCAAATAACGGTATCACTTTTATAGCCTCAGTCGTATCATTGGAGTGAGTACAATCCTTATCATTTTCTGTCCATACTTTAACTTCGTAAGTTGTTGTATCATTAGTAAAATCAAATAAATGCTTGAATGTATATTCAATAGTATCATCTGTTTGTATAGTTGCATCACAAATTTCTCTAAATATTACAGCATCTGCATCGGAAGGAACCGTTGGTTTCAATGAACACACAATATTAAAGCCCGTTTGTGTCTGAGTTCCATAGTTTGTCAGTTTTACTTTAACAGTATCCTCGTTCATGTAGATGTAGCCTTTCTTTGGTTGTGCAGGAGGAGCCGTTATTTCTAATGCAACAACATCAGAAACACACCTTGGACGAACAGTAACTTTGACTGGAGTAAAATCACTTTGGCAAGAGTTATTATCTGTACTCCTTACCATAGTATAAAACATAGTATCCTTATATAACGGGACAGTAATATCCAATTTTGTAGATGCATCATATTTAGCCGGTTTATAAAAAGCATCTGCATCGGTAGTATCATGATACCACTTAATAGGTAATTCATCTTTTTGGGTCGAGCGAACCGAAGCGTACGTACCATAAAAGATTGCTGTATCATGTGCTATAGGTTTTTGTGGAGAAGCAATTACCTTATACTCCTCATATGCAGAGGTATCATTCAATTTGTTATTATCTCCATTCAAAGTAACATAAACTCTTATTTTCCATGTTGTATCCTTTGCATTTGTCGATTCTAAATTAACCGTCTTATTAAAAGCATAATACTGTATGGTGGCATTAGGTTGTAAATCCGGAAGTGTTACACTATTACCTGTAGCATTAGTATATGTATATGGGAATCTTATTTGTTCAGTTTCTCTTGCTTTTAATTGTCCTTCTTTACCTACAACTTCGTAAGTAACATTTATAACATCAGTGGAAGAAACTGCTCTATTACCAACATTTCTTATTGTAGCCTCTATGACTTGTTTTCTCATATCACGTCCGCATCTAATATTGGCATTTTGTTTTTTAGTTGCTGTACAAACAACATCTTTACCTGGAAGAACCTTTATACGCAACGATATGGTGTCATTATAATTAATATTATCACCCGTCAATGTGGTGTAAACTTGTACATACAAAGAATCTGATGAAGGATTATTCAATACTGCCTTCAATTTCTTTGAAAATTTATATACAACAGTATCTAAAGACGATAGAAATTCTGAATAAGTTTCTGTCTCTGTTTGGAAAATATCATTAAGCCCCTCATGACCACGCAATACAGTAGTTATATCAACTTTATCAATACCATTGCTACCAAAATTTTTAATAACACATTCAATATCTATATCATCACCTTCAATATAACTCGTCTTATTTGTAGGAGATTCTATTCTTACAATACCAGCATCCTTTTCCGCAAACTGATACTCGTATGCTCCTATTGTAGGTTTAGGAGAAACCGGACGACTGTATCCTAGTATATCAACAGAAATATCTTCTATCGCCTCCGCTTTGCGTACTATATCGGTAGGATATAGAAATTCTAAGTTGGTATCTGCCTTAAATTTGTTTTCAACAGATATAGACTTCTCATCAAACTTATTCGTTGTCCTCAATGCATCAATAGTTGCACACTCTTTTGTCCAATAAACCAAACGTGTGCTATTTGTTTTATAATTATTATTATCCGAAACCACCACTTGTGTTCCTGGTTTATCAACATAATATGCATGTCCTCCACAACCATTATCTAAATTGTTATTACGAACACTAATATTCGTATTGCCTGCACCAATAGATAAACAACGTGAAGTATTGTTCGAAGTCCCCACTTTCAAAGCAATCGTATTATAATAAATACCTACAAAATTAGAAGAATCTATATCAATACCATACGCCTTAACCTTCCCACTACCTATAATTGCAATAGCATTGTTTGCAATTAATAATGGATTGGTATCGTCAAAAGATGCCATCCTAATAACTACGGCATTTCTAGCTTTATTTGTTCCCTCGCTCAAAATAATTTCATTGGATATAATGTTAGATGCACCACTTATATTATTGAATATCAACGCATCTGCTATATAATTATTTTCATGGGAAATAACTTTATTGTATGCAAAAGAAACATTTTTGTAATCATTGATCGACACAGCCGTAGATTTGAAATCTTTGAATAAACAAGAATCTATTTTAAAATTAGATAATTGTCCTGTTTTTTGCTTTGTAGTTATAATGGCGTTATTTCCATTCAAAAATGTATCACTTAAGAAAAATATATTATCTGCAGTACCTGATATGTTAATCAAATTGGTTGTCGGGTTAGTCTTTGCAGATGCCTCAAATGTTACATTCCTAAATTCTATATCAGATGCGTCTTGCAATGTAGCGATATGAGTAAATGCTTCACCTACTCTAAATGTCATATTTGAGAACGATATGTGTGACGTATTGTCTAGCTCTAACAAAATCTTTGGTGGTTGCGGGTCATCAGAAAAAGGCATATAAGTAATAATTGTTTTTGACACACCCTCTCCTATAAATTTAATGGTATTAATATCTGACACACCTCTTATATAAGGTATATTCAACACTTCATTATATTGTCCTTCTTTAACCGTAAATTCAACTGGTCCGCACACACCAGAAATTTCTAACGTCCTAATTGCTTCGTGTAAAGTAGAAAAATCAGAATCTTCTGAACCAATCGTCAATTTTGTTATTGTACTTTCCTTTCCTATACATGCAGCAAAAGTTTTAGAGAATGTATCATTACCACTTGTAGTATCACAATCAATAGCGATTTCAACATCTATGACGATCTCACCAGAATTAAAAATATGTTCTCCTAAAGAAACTTCTACTGTCTCATTTTTTTGCAAAGGAGTTGTTGCTAGCCAATTTTTCGGAGTCTGCTCTACATTGTTGATTTTCCACTTTATTGTAGCAGAAGACATTGCATCGGTACCATAATTCTTAATCGAGACAGCAACTTCCGTCTTTTCACCTGAAACTATATTGTTGTCTATAGGTTTGATTATATCTACAATCCCCATATCACAAGAAGGAACATTCTTTGCATTTACTTTCACCGGCACTCTATCGCTATAACATCCAAATACATCCATATTCAATGAAATATAAGGTATTTTTGAATATGAATTTTTCGAAGAATTGGAATTATAATCGCACACAGAATTATCGGAGGACTTATATGATAGAGAAGAGACGTATTGTGTTGCTACTGTCTTTGTGAATACTGAACCCGTCTTCTCTACCGAAAAACATACATCAATAATCAAGTTAGAAATTCCGTCCCAGTGGAAAAATTCATCAAATTGTATCTGTCGCCATGCGTTTTTAACATCTTTATTTATAGACAGTGTATCTGTTGAATATACAGTTTTTAAATTGTCTACCCATTGCAAAAGTTCATGCTGTGCCGTCGTACCAATTTTCAAATTGAAATCTGTGTATTTAACTTCCGTTTGTTGAGAAGGCGGAGTTACAGACTGAATGTTTATTGATAATCCTTTAATATTACCTTCTGCAAAACCAAGTGCAAGCAATGTGTCGGCAGGAATCAAGTATTGTTCTTTCACGTTTTTGGTTCTAGCATTAAGAAAAGAAGGAGATGGATTACTATTAGTAACTACTACTGGATTATAACCTATTACTCCTGAATGGGATTTTTCTATAAATGCACCAACATAAAATACAGTGTCTTCATATATAGGAGAAGTTTGATATTCACTACCTCTACCTAATTCTTCTGTAGTTGTTGCATCTTCATACCATATTATTATATTTTCGCTCTCTGCATTCAAGGTTGCAGATTGTGCATATTCAACATCTACGTCATTAGCAGTAGGAGACAAAGGTGTATGCATAGACAATATTCGCAAAAATAAGGTATCATTATTATGAACAATATCGTCCGCACGTGCTGTATAAACTTTAATCAATAAATCTCTATTCTTATCATTAGCAGATAAGTCTAATGATGTTGAAAACGTATAATCAATAGATTTACCTATTTCCAATATTGTTGTATATTCTTCATATACAGAATCTATAACTTGTCCATTTTCATACAACAAACAAATTACAGGTATCGTATCCAAATCTTGCAAACCTGTATTGCTCAAAGTTACATCAACATTAACAGAAGTTAAATTACATAATTCAAATTCTTTTCCATTCTCACTACTTGTACAAGTCATTGTATCAACTTTCAATAGCGTAATGCCCGGATCGTAATCAGGTATATCTGTAATTTTTATACTATATGGTGTCTTGTGTCCTAAACATAAGTTTTCATTTTGGTCTGTAAGAGTCTCATTATACGTACCCATTGAC
>ONOZ01000040.1 GCA_900319595.1 uncultured Bacteroidales bacterium
GAATAATAGATACAATTAAAAGATTCTGACTTTAAAGTTGTTTGTTCTATAAGATTTGTATAATGTTCAAGTGCAAATCTTTTTTTGAGATATTTGACTATTTTATTATTCTATTTTTATGTTCATTTACGTATGCTGCCCAAGACAAAGTCTTTGTTTTAGGCTTTTTTGCTACAATTTGAGAATTTACTCCCGTATCCAATTTTTGTGATTGCATGCAATAACAAACAGCGACAGCCAAAGCATCTGAAGCATCTAAATATTTAGGATTTTCTCCTATGAGTTTCATCATTTGCAACATCTTCATAACTTGTTCTTTTGAGGCATTGCCGTTGCCTGTTATTGATTGTTTAACTTTTTTTGGGGGAAACTCTACAAACGGTATGGATTTAGACAAGCCAGCAGCAATGCAAATTCCTTGAACTCTACCTAATTTTAACATACTCTGTACGTTCTTCCCAAAGAAAGGAGCTTCCAAAGCAAGAATATCAGGTTTGTATTCGTCTATTTTCATTATTATAAAATCGAATATTTGTTTCATTCGCGTTGCCATCTCTATCTTTGTACTCAATTTCAGAACATCCATCTCTAAAACGTCCATCTGCTTTCCTACTTTACGGACAAACGAATATCCCATCACATTTGTACCCGGGTCTATGCCTAAAATGATTTCCTCTTTGTGTAAGTTCTCCATTGCCTATATTTTTTGCAAAGATACTCATTTTTTCTAAAATATGATTTGTGCAATACATAAAAATACTTATCCTATTTTTCTTTATATTATTATAATATAATTATGATTTTGTAACAATAAAAAAAATAAAAATTTATATCCAAATACAGTTTTTTATTATAATTATTGTATATTTGCAGTTTGAAAATATAGATATCGAATGGAGAGTTATAATATAACGTACATGAATTATAAAAAACGACAATTAAAATGGAAGAAAAGATAAGATACACAGACGAAGAGTTGCAGGAATTTAAGGAGATAATTCTTGACAAAATTGCCAAAGCAAAAGAGAATGTGGAAATGTTGGAAAGTGCCGCTTATAATAGAGATTCCAACGATACTACGGATACTGCGGCAGTCTTTCGCTCTCTTGATGATGACTTTACTTCTGAGGCTGAAACGAAAGAGGAAAATGTACGTCAGGCTTTAAGACAAAGAAAATTTATTAAGGATTTAGAGGCTGCGTTAGTGAGAATTGAAAACAAGACTTACGGTATTTGTAGAGTTACAGGCAAGTTAATTCCAAAAGAAAGATTACGTTTGGTTCCTCATGCTACACTTAGCGTTGAGGCAAAGATGCAAAGGAGATAGGAAACAAATGAAGAAATCGATTATTCTTATTTTTCTGGTGCTACTTATTGACCAGATAATTAAGATTTATGTAAAAACTCATTTCTATTTAGGAGAGGAGATCGATGTTTGTGGATTGTCATGGTTCAAAATACATTTTATTGAAAATAAAGGTATGGCCTTTGGAATGAATTTTGGAGATAATATTGGTAAATTTCTTTTGACTTTAGTGAGAATAGTTGCATCGGTATTGATTTTTATATATCTGACACACTTAATTAAGAAAAAAGAAAAACCTTTGATAATCTATGCTTTCTCTTTAATTTTTGCTGGAGCGGTAGGTAATATTATAGATTCGTTATTATACGGCATTCTGTTTTCCAAAAGTACTTTTTTTCAAGTTGCTACATTTATGCCTGCCGATGGAGGATATGCTCCTATGTTATTTGGGAAGGTCGTAGATATGTTTTATTTTCCTTTAATAGACATGGATTTACCTGCATGGATACCAATGTTTGGAGGAAGACATTTTAGTTTCTTTGATGCAATATTCAATTTTTCTGATGCAGCAATAACAGTAGGGGTTGTACTACTAATAATAGGTATATTTATTAAAGAAAAAGAGGAAAAGAAAAATCAAAAAGATATATCTATACAAGCAAAGGATGCTGTAAATGCTCAAAACGCTATTGATTAATCTATGGAAATTCTAATAATTGTATTTTTTATTTTATTGAATGGTTTTTTCTCTATGGCGGAAATAGCAGTTGTTTCGTCAAGGAAGACAAAACTTGAACTGGAATCAAAAAAAGGTAGTAAAACAGCACAAAGGATTTTATCGGTTATTACAAATCCGGATAAATTTCTATCTACTATTCAGATATGTATTACAACCATAGGGTTGATTATAGGTCTATATACAGGAGAATCATATGTTAGTCGTTTGACAGATGTGTTTGTTGGATTAAATATAGATGCTTCGTTATCGGTTATGATATCTCGTATAGCTATTGTCGTAATTGAAACTTTCTTTATGTTAGTTTTTGGAGAATTGTTGCCAAAAAGAATAGGAATGAGTAATCCAGAAAAAGTTGCATCATTGATAATTCAACCAATGCGACTATTGGCAAGATTGTTTTCTCCCTTTGTTTTTTTGTTGTCGCAAACCACGGGAGGTATATCTAAATTATTGGGAATCAAAGTTAGAAATACTCAAAAAGCAACTGAAGATGAGATAAAGTCTATTATTGATGACAGTGCCGATGCTGGAGAAATAGACCACGCCGAACAAGATATTGTAACTAGGGTATTTGATTTGGACGATAGAAGAGTCGAATCTTTGATGACTCCACGCACAGATTTGCAATGGGTTGAACAAGATGAATTATTGAAAGATTTGATAAGAAGAGTTGATAAAGATAGTATCCACCATATATATCCTGTTTGCGAAAAAAGTTTAGACAACATAGTAGGTGTTATGTTTATTAAGGACATGTTCCCTCTGAGTGAGAAAACTTTTGAATGCAAGGTAAAAGATATTATGCGTGAGCCAAATTTTATACATGAAAGTGTATCAATCTACGATTTGCTTGAAAAATTTAAGAAAACCAAAATACACTATGCTTTTATTATTGATGAATTTGGTATGGTGCAAGGAATGGTTACTATGAATGATATATTGGAGGCAATAGTTGGCAATTCTTCAGAATTAGAAACAGACCCAAATGAACAGGAGTTTTTAGCAAGAGAAGATGGTTCTTATTTAATTGATGGACAATATCCTTTTTATGATTTTCTGAGCCATTTTGATTTGGAAGATGATTATCAAAAATATAATTACAATACCATAAGTGGGTTGATACTTGCTATAACAGGGCAGATTCCTAAAACGGGAGATAAGATTGATTGGCAAGAATTTACATTTGAAATAATGGATATGGATTCTGTGCGTATAGATAAGGTTTTAGTTACTGAAAATAAGAATGAAAGCGATGGTAAAGAATAAAAAAATAATAAAAAATACGAAATATTTATTGTTTTTTTAAAATAAGATTGTAAATTTGCAATTGGATTTTGAAATAAAAATTAAAAGAAAAATAATTAAAAACAGTTTAGAAACTATGAAAAAAGTATGTGCTTATTTGTCAATAATGATTATGTTATTGGCATTCGTATCAAACGGAGCTTTTGCTCAGAAAGTTAAAGCAACAACAGAATCTGCTACAGAAACTGTAGCAACAGAGACTGCATCTGAACAATCTGCTACTACAGAGGTAGTACCTACTGATGTTGCCCCAGCAGCAGACAAACAATCTTTCCACCAAGTATTGAAAACTAAATACATTGAAGGTGGAGTTGGCTGGATGACACCAATCCTTATTTGTTTGATTTTGGGTTTAGGTTTGGTTATAGAAAGGATAATCTATTTAAACCTTGCAACTACGAACACAGACAAATTGTTACAAAAGATTGAAGACAATGTTAAGGCTGGAAATTTTGATGCAGCAAAAGATGTTTGCAAAAATACAAGAGGTCCTGTTGCATCTATATTCTTCCAAGGATTGGATAGAGTCAATAATGGATTAGAGGACGTTGAAAAATCTATCACTTCTTATGGTGGTGTTCAGATGGCAAGATTGGAAAGTAATATGGTTTGGATTTCTTTGTTCATTGCTATTGCTCCATCTTTAGGATTTTTGGGTACAGTTGTTGGAATGGTGCAAGCATTTGACGATATTGAAAAAGCGGGTGATATTTCTCCAACCGTTGTTGCGGGCGGTATGAAAGTGGCGTTGATTACTACTATCACAGGTCTTATCGTTGCGTTAATTCTTCAAGTTTGCTACAACTATTTGTTGTCAAAAATTGAAAGTTTGGTTTCTTCTATGGAAGATGCTTCTATATCATTTATGGACATCTTGGTAAAGAACAGAAAGTAAATTGATAATAGAACCGTGTCTGTAATTTTCAAATATAATAGCACGGAAATACAAATCAATTGTTTACTTAATTTAAAAACCAAGGAGGAAGTATAATGAAAAAAGAAAAAAGACCAATATTGATAGGAGCATTAGTAATAGCAGTGTTAGCATGTATTGCTGCATTGTGTTACGCTATCACTTTTGATAAAAATATGCCGATTGAAGAACAATCAATGGCCTCTGCGTTTTGGAGTATTGCCTATTGGACAGCATTCGTTTTGATTGTATGTTCTGCTCTAACAGGAGTAGTATTTTTGCTTAAAGATGCTATTGGAGTAAAGGCAAGATTTCTTGTAATCTTAGCGGCCACCATCGTAGTATTTTTTGTATCGTTTTTTGTAGCATCAGGAACAGATTTACCTGCAACATTATTTGAGAAAACAGGAACGGCATTAAGTGCGTCTAAGTGGATTAGTGCTGGTCTATACACTGTTTATCTATTATTTGCTGGAGTAATTGTTTCCTTGTTGTATGCAGAAGTGTCAAAACTTATAAAAAAATAGAAGATTATGGCAGGGAAAAAGTTACCGGCACTAAACTCATCGTCAATGTCAGATATTTCGTTTCTGTTGCTGACCTTCTTTTTGATGGTATCATCTATCAATACAGACCAAGGTATTCAGAGACGTTTGCCGCCACCTGCAGACCCTAATCAAAAACCACCTGAGATACACAAGAGAAATACGTTTACTGTTTTGGTAAATATGAATGACAACTTGTTAATCAATGGTGAAATAGGTGATATTAATGCGTTAAAAGATAGAGCAAAGGAGTTCTTGGGCAATCCAACTAATTCACCAGAATTGCCAGAGAAAACGACAGTGGATATTCCTTTGCTAGGTAAAACACAGGTATCTAAGGGAGTTATTTCGTTGCAAAACGATAGGGGAACCTCTTATGATATGTATATCAAGGTGCAGAATGAATTGACGGCAGCTGTTAACGAATTAAGAGATGAGTTGTCTAGAGAAAAATTTTCAAGAAAATATGTTGATTGTAATGATGCTCAAAGGGAAGCAATAGATAAAGCAATTCCGGTTGCTATATCTGAGGCAGAACCTAAGAATATCGGCGGTCAGAAAACAGGAGGGACAAAGTAATGGCTAGGTTTAAGAAAAAAGGTTCTAATGAATTACCGGCAATGAACTCTGGTTCTATGTCCGATATAGTGTTTATACTGCTATTCTTCTTTATGGTAATTTCTAATATGCGAGAGGCAACGGTACTTGTTCGTTTGACGGTTCCTCAGGCATCGGAAATTCAGAAATTAGAGAAAAAGTCGTTGGCATCCAATATATATATAGGTACGCCTATGGAGTCAAATAAATATGGACTAGGAACACGAATACAATTAAATGACCAATTCAGCGAAGTTTCAGATATTGCTGCCTTCGTTGAAAGTGAGAGAGCTGCTCGTAACGAGGCGGATAGAGCATATATCACAACAACTTTGAAATGCGATAAAGATGTGAGAATGGGGGATGTAACAGACGTTAAGCAGGAATTGAGAAAATCAGGTGCTTTGCGTATTATGTACTCAGCATCTCGCAGGGCAAAAGATACATATTAGTATTGATTGAAATTTTAAGCGACTATCCTTTTTGAATCTACATTTCGGATAGTCGTTTTATTTTTGAATGTATGAGTGGCAATTCGTACGAGGAAGTAACTATATTTGAGGATTGGATGTATAGTTAAATTTGGAAAAATGTTAAAGGATGAGCAAAAATTTGATAATAATTGCAATTTTTCTTTGTCAGAATGAAAAATAGTTTTAACTTTGCAACTTCAAATAAAAGAAAAGTATTTATTATAAATTAAAGAAAAAGATGTATTTAACAGGCGAGAAAAAGAAAGAGATTTTTGGTAAGTTCGGTAAGAATGAACAAGATACCGGATCAGCAGAAGGACAGATAGCATTATTCACGTTTCGCATTCAGCACTTAACTGAATATTCTAAGCAACATAAGAACGATAATTTTACCAAACGTGCATTGGTTCGTCTTGTGGGCAAAAGAAGACGTATGTTAGACTATTTGAAATCAAAAGACATCAATCGTTATCGTACTTTGATAAAGGAATTGGGTCTAAGAAAGTAAGCAAAGCGATAATGCTGTTTACGAGGAAAAGAGCATGTGAGGTGGGAGTGAAATCTTCTTTTGCATGCTTTTTTTTAATTATTATGAAACGGTAGATGTTAGAGAATTCTAATATTTGTTAATAAAGCAAAAATAAAAGAACCAGATGTAATTATAGATTTGTCCTTTTTAGGTTCTTTATGGACAGATGAATTTTTAGAAAAAATAAAAAGATGATTGGAATTAAAAAAGTCTTCTCTCTTGCAGATGGAAGGCAAATTGAAATTGAAACCGGAAAGCTTGCAAAACAGGCAGATGGTAGTGCAGTGGTAAGAATGGGTGACACTATGATATTGGCAACCGTCTGTGCCAAAAAAGAAGCAGGTGCAGATGTTGATTTTATGCCTTTGAGTGTTGATTATCAAGAAAAATATGCCGCTACGGGTAAATTTCCTGGAGGATTCTTTAAGCGTGAAGCTAGACCTTCAGAGTATGAAATACTTATAGCAAGATTGGTGGATAGGGCATTGAGACCACTTTTCCCTTCAAATTATCATGCAGAAGTTCAGGTGCAGATAACTTTAATCTCGGGAGATCACCAAAATCCACCTGATGCATTGGCAGCATTGGCAGCAGCATCTGCGTTGGCGTGTAGTGATATACCTTTTGAAGGACCCGTTTCTGAATGTAGAGTTGCAAGAATCAATGGAGAATTTGTCATAAATCCAGATTATTCACAACAGGAGAACGCTGATTTGGATTTGATAGTGGCTGCAACGAAAGATAACATTATGATGGTTGAAGGGGAAATGAAAGAAGTTTCCGAAGAGGTTATGCTAAATGCATTAAAAGCTGCTCACGAGAGCATAAGGATTCATTGTCAGGCATTAGAGGAATTATCTGCTATGGCTGGTAAGACACAAAAACGTGAGTATTGTCATGAGGAAGACGATGAGGAAATTAAACAAAAAATGTTAGATGCTTGTTACCAGCAATGTTATGATTTGGCAAAGCAAGGTATAAAATCAAAATACGAAAGAGGAGAAAAATTTGATGCTGTTTATGAATCTTTTTTAGAAACTTTGGATGAGGACTACAAGGCAGAGCATAAAGTTATGTTAAACAGATATTTCCATAACATTCACAAGGAGGCAATGCGAGATATGGTCCTTAACGAGAGGATTAGATTAGATGGAAGACAATTAGAGGAGATTAGACCTATTTGGACGGAGATAGATTATTTACCAGCAGCACACGGCTCTGCAATATTTACAAGAGGAGAAACACAATCTCTTTCAACTTGTACGCTTGGAACAAAATTAGACGAGCAAACTATTGATGGTGCAATGATAGAGGGTAGTAATAGATTTATTTTACATTATAATTTTCCTGGATTTGCAACCGGCGAAGTAAAAGGTAACAAGTCTACTTCAAGAAGAGAGATTGGACACGGTAACTTAGCAATGAGAGCATTAAAACAAGTGATTCCAGCAGAAGAAGATTGTCCATATACGATAAGAGTTGTTAGCGATATATTAGAATCAAATGGCTCTTCTTCAATGGCTACTGTTTGTGCAGGTTGTTTGGCTTTGATGGACGCAGGTGTAAAGATTACTAAGCCTGTTTCTGGTATAGCAATGGGGTTGATTGAGAAAAATGGTAAATGGGCGGTTTTGTCGGATATCTTAGGAGATGAAGACCATCTAGGAGATATGGATTTTAAGGTATGTGGCACAAAGGACGGTATTACCGCTTGTCAGATGGATATAAAATGTGATGGTCTTTCTTACGAAATTCTTGCACAGGCATTAGCACAGGCAAAGAGAGGAAGGGAACATATTTTGAATATAATAACAGATACGATTCCTGAGCCAAGAGAAGATTATAAACCACACGTGCCAAGAATTATTTCCATGTTTATACCTAAGGAATTTATAGGTGCAGTTATTGGACCACAAGGGAAGAATATTCAACAAATTCAAGCCGAAACTAATACGACTATTGTTATAGAGGAGAAAGGCGATTATGGTGTTTGCGAAATAGCATCTGCAGATAAGGAGGGAATTGAGCAGGCCGCTGCAAGAATCAAGGCAATAGTTACTGTGCCAGAAGTAGGGGAGGTATATGATAGTGTGGTTAAGTCAATCATGCCATATGGTGCTTTTGTGGAATTTCTACCTGGTAAAGAAGGATTATTGCATGTTACAGAGATTGATTGGAAGCGAATAGAGAAAGTTGAAGATGTTTTGAAGGAAGGTGATGAAATCCGCGTAAAACTTATTGGTATAGATAAACAAAGTGGTAAGTTTAAATTATCGCATAGAGTTTTATTGCCTAAGCCAGAAGGTTTCGTGGACGGAAATCGTAGCAATCAAAGGAAACCTAATGGTAGGAATGGACATCAAGGAGGACACAAGCCAAATGGTAGGCAAAATGGCGAACATAAAGAATCTACACAGAACAATAATGGCAATATAGCGATTAAAAGGGATAATAGATTCTAATATTTTTTGAATATCGGAAATTGAATATTAGAACAATACCAGATTTATGAAATAAAACTAAATATTACTAATATTCAATTTCCAAATTCTTATATCAAAAATGAAAACTATATATTTTGCTGGAGGATGCTTTTGGGGAACTCAGCATTTTTTTAAACAATTGAATGGTGTTGAAAGAACGCAGGTAGGATTTGCTAATGGACTGACAGAAAATCCTACATATGAGGAAGTATATACTGACACAACAGGTTTTGCCGAGGCTGTAGAGGTTACATATGACGAAAACAAAATCAATTTAGAGTTTTTATTGGAGATGTTTTTTCATGCCATTGACCCAACAGCATTAAATAGACAAGGGTATGACGAAGGCACGAGGTATAGAACAGGGGTTTATTATACCGAACCGCAGGAAAAACATATAATTGATAAGTTTTTTGAACAAAAACGAAAGGAATACAAAGAGCCAATAGTTACGGAAGTGGAAGAACTGAAAAATTTCTATTCGGCAAGTGAATCTCATCAAAATTATTTAGATAAAAATCCACAAGGTTATTGTCATTTACCATTGGAATTATTCGCTTGGGCAAGAAAGCAAAATAGAGGATAAATAATAAGAGTGATAATTTTTTTTATGTCGCAAATTGCGATGATAATCACGGAGAAAAATTTCTTTTTTTATCATCGCAATTAATTTATTGATTATAAGGTATTTTTATTCTATAATTTTCCCGTCTTCACAAGAGATAACACGCGAGCGAAAATCATTTATAATTAAATAATCGTGCGTTGCCATAAGAATTGTTGTACCTTTATCTTTATTAATCTTGAAAAGCAATTTCACAATTTCTTCACTAGTTATAGGGTCAAGGTTTCCAGTCGGTTCATCAGCAATAATTAACTCTGGGTCTGCAACAATAGCCCTAGCAAGAACGATTCTTTGACTTTCTCCTTCGGAAAGTGTGTAAGGATATACATCTGCCTTATATTCCAATGCAACTTCCTTTAATGCGTTTATTACTTTTTCTTTAATGATAGACTTATCTCTAATACCAATTGCTTTTAAAACGAATGCCAAATTATCAAAAACCGTCCTATCATTCAAAAGTTGAATATCCTGAAAGACTATACCTAATTTTCTCCTCAATAATGGTATGTTTTTCTTAGAAATATCTTTCAAATTAAAACCACAGACAATAGCTTCTCCACTACCTACGGATACATCGGCGTAGAGACTCCTCAACAGAGTACTCTTTCCTGCCCCAGTCTTGCCTATAAGATATACGAACTCGCCTTTATCAATTTGTAGATTGACATCGGTCAAAACATTTTTGTCGTATGCTATGCAAACATTCTTTAAATAAACAGATTGTTGCTTTTTACTATTTTCCATTATAAAAACTACTTATTTTTCATCTTTTTTAGTAAGTACCCCCCACTCCTAAGTCGCTGTACTACAGTAAGATGCAATAATTTTACATATAAAAACCAAGATGCAATTATAATAGGTATGCAAATATTGTCATTAAAAAACAAGGATAGAGCAAACCCAATAATAGAAATACAGAAGGAAATTGTAAAGGTTGTTATAGTGCATCTTTGGTGAGAGTATCCTATACGAATAAATAGATGGTGTATGTGAGTTTTGTCTGGATAGAATGGACTTTTCCCGTGTCTTACTCTATGAATGAATACTCTTAACGTGTCTGCAAGTGGTAAATAGAAAAGAAACAGAAAAGGTGCCAATGTGGCTTTCATTCGCAATCCGAAAAATGTGTGAATAGTAGAGTTGTTTTCTATATCCCATTGATTGCA
>ONOZ01000229.1 GCA_900319595.1 uncultured Bacteroidales bacterium
TTCGGAGGACAAGGAGTTTTATCTATGGGTAAAATACTTGCTTACTCTGGTGCAATGCAAGGAAAAGAAGTTAGTTGGATGCCTTCTTATGGTCCAGAGATGCGTGGAGGTACAGCAAACGTATCTGTAATCATTTCAGACGAGAGAATATCTTCTCCAATCATTAGCCAATTTGATACTGCAATCATATTGAACCAGCAAAGTTTGGACAAATTTGAGAGTGCAGTAAAGCCTGGTGGTCTATTGATTTACGACCCTAATGGTATTACAAAGGCACCAACAAGAAAAGATATCAACGTTTATAAGATTCCTGCAACAGAAAAGAGTGCTGAGATGGGAATGGCAAAAGTTTTCAATATGATGGTATTGGGTGGATTCTTAAAAATCAAGCCTGTTGTTACAGAACAGTACATTGAAGAAGGTTTGAAACATTCTCTCCCTGAAAGACACCATAAGTTAATCCCAACTAACCTTGATGCTGTTGCAAAAGGAAAAGAATTGATTGAAGCAGTAAATACTCTTTAATAGATATTATAAGTAGTATTTCAACAAAGAAAAGTCCGTTACTTAATTGTAGCGGGCTTTATATATATACTTTGTTATCAGTAAGGCAACAAATAAACTATTTATCTAATTTTTCTAAAAGCATTGTCAGAAATATTTATCAAAATACCGGTGCTGACTAATGATTTTTTAGTCTAATTTTTTACTATACACTTATTATTTTGGTAATCAGGCTGAAAAATTTATTTTTCTCCGTAAAAAATTCACTAATCACGCTGATTATTCCACTTTTTTCTAAATCATTGTTTTTCAAGTGATTTTTTACTTTGCAAAGATACAAAAAAAATTTAAAACTCCAAAGAAAAAAATTCAGAATCTCACATTTTGCAAGGAATTATATTGCACTTCACATCTTTTTCAGTATCTATGTAAAACAAATATCCCGTAATTGTCTTATTAGCAAAGATATTCATACGCGAAAGTAACGACATATAGTTGCTAACTTGCTGGTGATGGCTTTCTTTCTCTGTTGCAAACTTATAATCAACAACAATAACCTCATCATTAGAAAACATTATTCTATCAGGTCGTTTGATGTGTAATTCCTGTGAGCCATCAAAAGAAATGATTGCTCTCTCATTCAAAACTTTATATGTATTGTCGTACCAATGTCTATCTTTAGCACAAAGAATCATCGCCTGCAAAATATTTTTCAAATCATGGGTAGCAACTTGTGAGTTTTCGGCATGCAAAATTATGTTATCAATATCATTTTCTGTAATCAAATTGCTAACAAACGAATGGTATATAGTACCTTTTTCTGTTTTGGAAAGTTCTTTGTAAGACATATCAAAAAACTCGCTCAAATCCTCTTCGTTAGATGTAGAAAATGCAATCTCGCTTTGTGAAAACAATATTTCATTTACCATAATTTCATTATCATTTGCTGGTTTTGGTGCTACTGCTTGATAATTAGTACTTTCACAATTATGATATAAAAATAGATTATCACTTTTTACGGCAAAACTTTGAGGATTCTGCTCTGTAACATATCTGTATAGCAAAGTATTAAGTGCTGCGGTTTCTTTTTTTAGGGCCGTTTCGCTCGGTAAAGTACTTATTACAGACAAGTTATCTCTACTACGTGTAAAAGCGACATATAATAAATTGATAGTATCCGTATATTGTGCATTTCGTTCTGATTCAAAAACATTTTTATATGAAGTATTCTCTAAATTAGAGGAGCGTGTCATAAAGAATGGCAATTTCGAGTTTTGGTCATTACTTTTTACCCAAATATTATCACTTTTATAAAAGGAGTTATCACAATACGGCACTATAACCACACGATAAGCAAGTCCTTTACTTTTATGTATGCTTGTCAAACGAACTCCTCCTTGAACATTAGCCATATCTACGCTTTTATCTTTTAGAGTCTCGTCCCAATAATCAATAAATTCTGCCAAATTGCCTATATTCGTTTTTGTATAATTCTTTATCGTGTCATAAAACGCAGGTAAGAATACAGCATCATCACTTATATTTAAAATATTTGCTATCTTTATCACCAATTCCAGCAGGGATTTTTCTTTTTTATAGCTTTTCGTTAATTCCAATAGTGATTTTTCTATATTTGCGTCCCTATCTTTGCCTGTGGAGTAAGTAATAACTTCCTTTGAAATATGTTTTTGGTTATTTAATATGTACTTCAATGTTTCAATAATCTTATTTACAGCCAAAGATGAAGAGAATTTGAAAGCAATATCACTTACAGGGTTGTAATCAAAAGAAGTTATACGTTTTAATTTTGTTGCCGTATCAATTAGTTTGTCATTACTGCGAAATAGAACTGCTATATCATTTAACGCATACCCCTTTTCTTTGTGATAGTAATCTATCTCGCGTACGATATAACCGAATATAGCATCTTCTTGTTTCTTCTCTGCAAATTGCAAACGTACAATGCCTAAATTTTCTGAACGCATTATTTGTTGGCAATAAAAGTCTATACCACAAGCATCATAAATCGGTTTAAAAAATTCATTATTAAATTGTACAATATTCCCTAACGAGCGAAAATTCTCCGACAAATGAATGATACTTTGAGGATTTTGCTGTGTGAGGTCATGCATTATTCTAAAATCCCCACCATTGAATCTATAGATACTTTGTTTTATATCTCCAAAAATAGAACTTGTGCCTCCATTGTGCAAACATTCGTCCATTAGTTTTCTTAGATTTGAATAAGACGCACGATTCGTATCTTGAAACTCATCAATAAAAATGTTTTCTATTCTTTGAGAAATCTTTTCAAATACAAACGGCACATCTCCTTCGTTTAGTTTTTGCAGTAACGAGGCAGTATTGTCTAACACAAACACATTGTCTTGTTTCAATAACTCACTTTTTATATTTGAAATATTATTTAAAACTCCTAATTGATATATATTGTCATAATAAATCCTATTTAAAAGATAACCATTATAATTGTTTTTTAAGTAATTTATGATATTATAATATTCCTCTTGGACTATTTCCAGACATTTTCTATTTTCCAACTCCTCAATTGTCGTTATCTCCTCAGGCATTTTCAATATGTAATTATAAACACCATTTTTTCTGCCATCTTTAAAGTCTTTTTCGTCCAAACCTATTTCTTTGCAACGGCTAATAAACTTGTCGCGTTTTTGTTGTAAGGTATTTTCAAATAATTTTATTTCCTTACCTAATTCCATTCGCAAAGCGTCCAAATTGTTTATAGATAAACTCTCCATTGTTCCACTTTGCAACGCTTCATTTACAGTATCCGATTTAAACGCTTTTGCAACAAAGGAATTTAAAACCTTTTCTATATTCCAAGATTTGCCATCTAACGATTCTTTTTCAAAAAAATTTGTTAGCCATTGCTCTATTAACGTATTTTCGTTCTCTTTTTGTTCACTTATAGTAACTAATTGATTTATTGCTGACTTATCATATTTTTTTGCATCCAAAGTCAAAATATAATTTCCTTGTATTCCTAATTCCTTTGTCAAGTTTTTCAATACCGTTTGAAAGAAAGAATCTATTGTTGTAACATAGAAAAAAGAATAATGGTGAAGAATATCCCTTAAAAGATTATAACACTTTGCTTTTATCTGTATATCTGATAGTGTTTCGTTTGTTTTTTGGTTGTAAAGCCTAATTATATTGGATTTGTATCCTAATGTTTCTCTGTTTTGTTTGTCTTCTGAAATATTTTGTAATACTTCTATGATACGGTCTTTCATTTCTTTGGCAGCAGCATTGGTAAAAGTTACAGCAAGAGTCGTCTTAAAGCCATGAATCATAGCAGTAACTATATAATTTGTTGCAAGATTAAAAGTTTTGCCACTACCCGCTGAGGCATCATATATATTGAAATTGTTTATCATAGAAATTTGTTTTTTTGTAATGCAAAGATATGAAATTTCTTTGACTCTACATAGAAAATTTCTTTAAAAGTGCAATCTCTTTTTGGCGTTGTAAAGAAGATATATAAAGAAAGGAGCACCTACAAGAGAGGTTATTGAACCTATTGGCAATTCGCTTGGAGCAACTACATTTCTTGCAATAATATCTGCCAATAACATAAATATCATTCCTCCAAAAATAGAAAAAGGTATTATCCTTCTATTGTCCCCACCTACTATCAAACGAACAATATGTGGTACCACCAAACCAACAAAGCCAATTACTCCCGTATGACTTACAACCGCTGCTGTCATCAAGGTACTTATTATCAATATGGAGCGTTTTGTCTTTTCTACACTAACTCCTAATGAATTTGCTTGCATATCTCCCAATAATAAAACATTTAATCTTTTTGCATACAAGCGAATAAAAGTTATTCCAACGATAGAAAACAACGCCGTTATTAACACATCACCATATTTTATACCACTTAGCGACCCCATTGTCCAAAAATAAATCTTATGCATGTCCTCTTGGTCAATAAACATTATGATGGAGATAATTGCAGATATAAGAAAATTCATGGAAATACCTGCTAACAAGAGTGTTGTCGTGTGCATTCGATTTCCTACTTGAGATAGTTTCATTATTATGAAAACCGTCAATAGTGCTGTGAGAAAAGACGACAATGTTACACCTAAAACTAAAAAATCTAAGCCCAAAATTATCGCCACACTTGCTCCAAGACTCGCCCCAGAAGACACTCCCAAAATATAAGGGTCAGATAAAGGATTTTTGAAAACTGCTTGATAAGCACAACCACACACCGCCAAAGTACTACCTGCTACAAGACACATCAAAACTCTTGGCACGCGGATTTGATACAAGATATATTTGTCAGCATCGGTCATACTACTAATATCAACTGACCCAAAAACAGACGCAACAACACAAAGACAGATTACAACTGCCAAAAGAATCAAGTAATATATAAAATCTTTCGCTTTCAAAGAGGTAATAGTTTATTAAGTTTGTTTGCTATTGTTTGCAACTGCAAAGTTACAAAAATTTATGGACTAATATATCTTTGAACAAAAATAAAAAA
>ONOZ01000011.1 GCA_900319595.1 uncultured Bacteroidales bacterium
GCAGCATTCTTTGTAAATTCATTTAGTTTTATATAGCCAACGTTACTACTTACCATACCACTATAAGGCATGTTAGGGAGAGTAATTGCTTTGCGTTTAAATTTAAAAGTCATCTCTTTGCCATCTCTTTCTACCTTTATACTAACATCGCTTCCTGCTTGACCACGAAGAAATTCCCTAACCTGGTCATTGTTCTTGTTTTTAGTACTTTGACCATTTACTTCCAAAATTATATCACCTGCTCTAATACCCGCTTCATAGGCAGGCAATCCCTCGAATGGTTCTGTAATTATGGTTTGAGAGTTTTTGGTATGAATCAATGCACCAACACCGCCGTATTCTCCTAACATCTGCAATTTTACGTCCTCCATATCACTTTCTGGATAGTAATTAGTGTAAGGGTCTAACTTTGCAGTCATTGCGTCTATTGCAGTTTTTATCAAATCTCCCTCATTTATATCATCAACATAAGTATTATACAACATTTTATATACAGAGGAGAAAATTTCTAAGTTTTTGGACAATTCAAAACTTCTGTCTGTTTGTGCATTTGCTCTATAAAAATAGGTGATATTAAATATAAAACCAACGCCAACTAATATAGCAATTTTTGAGTATCTTTTCATAATTTATTATGATGTTTTTACAATAATCTTTCGTGTGGCAAAGATAGTAATTTATAAATAAAAAACTATAATTTTTTTAAATTTTTTTCATAAAACTTTTGTTTCATAGAAATTATTTATAATTTTGCAAACTTAAAATAAATAAAAATTAATAGAATACTATGGCTATAATTGGTAGAATTAGAAAGAGAGGCGGATTGGCTGTAACTATTGTTGCTATTGCTATCCTTGCGTTTATTTTCAGCGACTTATTAACAAGAAATGGGGGAGAGGGTATGCCTACGAAGGTTGCTTCCATTGATAAAATGGATATAAATATAAATGAGTTCAATACTCGTAGTGAAATTAACGAAAACAATGCCCGTGCTCAATCTCCTGAAGGCAAAATGTCTCAAGAACAGTCTTTTAGGACCAAGATTTCTGCATTTCAACAGTTACTTTCCGAAAAACTTTTGAATAGAGAATGCAATGCATTGGGAATCACAGTTGGAGAAGACGAATTGAATGATATGTTTTTGGGGACATTTATTTCTAATATTGCACGTCAGCAATTTACAGATCCAACGACAGGACAATATAACGCTCAAACTGTTAGACAGATTATGAGTCAATACGACAAAATGCAACCTGAACAACAAGCTGCTTGGCAAGAAATTAGAAAAGGTGCTATTGATGAGCGTATGCAACAAAAATATAGTATGGTATTAGCAAAGAGTTTCTATATGCCAAAACCTATGGCAAAGCATTTGAGTGATGTTTATGACCAAGTTGCAAATACTCGTTATGCTGTATTGCCTTACGCTTCTATTGAGGACAGTCAAATAAAACTCACAGACAAAGATTTTGAAAAATACTATAACGAGCATAAAAATCAGTTTTTCCAAGCAGACGAAACTAGAGAAATTGCATTTGTTAAGTTTGACGTTCAACCTTCTCCTGCTGATATAAAAACGATTAACGACTCGGTAGTAAAATTATTTGAGGAAATCCAAGTAACTCCTAACGAAGAAATGGAGGCTTTTGTATCCTCTGTTTCCGATGAGAGATATGACAGCACATATTACAAAAGAAGCGATAGAACAATAACAAGATACTTCTCAGATTCACTTTCAGGCAAAACGGCAGGTAGTTATTTGGAACCTCGTCAAGTAGGCAATAACTGGGTATTAGGAAAAGTGATGAACGAACAGATGCGTCCAGATTCTGTTAAGTTTTCGGTTATAGCAGTATTCAATAGCAACGCTGGTGCTGAGCAAATAAAACGCACACCTGAGCAAGAAAAAACACTTGTAGATTCTTTGTTTAACGTAATTAGTGCAAATCCTGCTTTGTTTGAAGAAAACGTTGCTAAATTTTCTGACGACCCGACAACAAAAGACAAATTTGGAGACCAAGGTTGGGTAACAGATGGCCAGATTATGGAGGATATGTTCCAGCCAATGATTAACACTCCAGTCAATGGTGTTTTCGTTTATCATCGTCCAGATGATGCAGGGGATTATATAATCAAGGTTACCGACAAAACACAATTACAACATAAGGTAAGAGTAGCCCACGTTGTTATGGGTATTCGTCCGAGCGAAAAAACAATTAGCGATATAAAAGACAAAGCAAATATTTTCTTATCTAAAGCAAAGGATTTGAAATCTTTGGAATCTCAGGCACAAACAGAAAATCTTAATGTAAATACTTCATACATCAATCAATTGTCTTATCAATTAGATGGCACGCCTTATGCACGTGAAGTTGTTTCTTGGGCATATGGTAAAAAAGTTAAAGTAGGGGAAGTTGCACCAGAGATATACGAGTTGCAAAACGTGGAGAATTTCCAAGATATGTTTGTAGTTGTTGGTTTGAAAACAATTCAACCTAAGGGACATATATCTTTGGAAACATTGAAAAAGGACCATGAGTTTGAGCGTTTGGTTAAGATAGAAAAGAAAGCCGAACAACTTTTAACAAAGGCAAATGATATATTGAAAACTGCTAAAACGCTTGAGGATTTTGCAACAAAAGCAGGAATTGAGATTGATAAAGACACTGCGACAGGTGCTTTGATTTGGGATACTGTACCGGTTGATTTCTCTACTCCTTATTATGGTAGAGCAGGAGGGGAGATGCGAGTTATAGGAAGTATTGCTGGGCAAAAGAATCAAGGTTTAACAAAAGCAATCAAAGGATTTAACGGTGTTTATGTTGTAAGCGTTGATAGTATTTCTAAACGTCCTGTAAAAGAAGATATAAATAATATTCGCCAGCAATATCAGATGCAAATGCAAAGGCGTATCAATCAATTATCTCCTATTGGCGTTTTGTACGAATTAGCAGAGATTGATAATTATTTTGTAAGATATATCAGTAAATAAAAATAAATTAACTAATTTTTTTCAGGGTTATCTAAGGTTGAGAAATCTTAGGTAACTTTTTTTTATAATTTTCTTTATGTTAGACAATTTCATCAAAGACATACCCCCTCTCTACCCCTCAAACACCCCCAGTAAAATAACCTATTATTCATAATTTTGCAAACGTAAAAAAAGAGTAACACAAATCTACTCAATCATTTATCAATTTTAAAATTTGTAACATTATGAAAGTATTAAACAACAACAATTTTGTGGTAATTGACCGCAAACAAGCCTCAAAAAACAATCTGTCAAATAAGACCGTCCATAACGTTTTGCAAAGATTACTAA
>ONOZ01000028.1 GCA_900319595.1 uncultured Bacteroidales bacterium
ACTTTTTTACCGTTAGGATATTCCTTAATAATTCGATCAAGGCAATGTATAGCAGAATCGCAATCATTCAAATTTGTATAAATATTATACATTTGAAATAGATAAAATTCGCTCATTGTATCCTGAGGGTAATCATTTATATAGTTTTTGTAGAGTGTAAGAATAGTATCTGCTTTTTTCTGATCTAGCAAAATTGGGTTAGAATTTATTGCTTTTGTGTATGAGTCTATTTCCTTTTGACGTTCTTGCTTTTCATTTTCTTGCGAAGAACAAGATAGGAAAGCAAAAGTCAATATACTCAATACAGATATTTTTATAATATGGCTACATTTCATAGTTTATAATCATTTAATCATTTTGTAATCTGTACGAACCTTATTTTGTTCAATGTCTTTGAGTTTTCTTTTTAAAAAAGCCCTTTTGATATTTGATAATCTTTCTACAAAAACTTTACCTTGTAAATGGTCATATTCATGTTGGAACACTCTAGCACGTATTCCTTGTAAAATTTCTTCGTGTTCTACAAAATCTGTATCACAATATTTTACTTTGACTTCACTTGGACGTGAAATCTCCTCGTGAATACCCGGAACGGATAAACAACCTTCTTCAAAAGACCAAGTATTTGTAGAAGTTTCTATTATCTCAGGGTTAATCATTGCTATTTTCCAACCTTCGCCTTCAGGGTAATTTTCCTTAAAAACGTCCGTATCAATAACCAAAACACTTATTGGCAAATTAACTTGAGGTGCAGCCAAGCCAACTCCATTTGCTTTATACATAGTTTCAAACATATTCTCCACTAATTCCTTTATGTTCGGATAATTAGGAGTGATATTTTCGGTTTTTTTTCTTAATATTGAATGACCATAGCCAACAATTGGGAGTACCATAGCATTTACTTTGTTTTTTGTTTGTTATTGATTTGTAATTATTAGATTGTATCTATTTCTACACCGTTTTCAAGCATTTTCATAAAGTCTTGCAAAATCAAAACAGAAGCAACGGTGTCTATAAGTCCCTTTTCCTGTTTTTTTTTCTTATTCATTCCACTTTTAGCAATAGCTTGTGAGGCAATTTTACTTGTATATCGTTCGTCTATTACATATATAGGTATTGCAGGAAAAGATTTTTTCAAATTTTCTATAAAAATTCCCACCGCTTTTGCACTTTGTGATGGTGTATTATCCATTTGTTTGGGGTTTCCTACAACAAACAACTCAACATCTTCTTTAGATATGTAATCATTAAGAAATGGAAAAATTTCTAAAGTGGAAACCGTAGAAAGTTTTGTGGCAATAACTTGCATATTATCACTTACTGCCAGACCAACTCGTTTTTCTCCATAATCTATTGCTAAAAATCGTCCCATAACTGCGTATTTATTTGCTTTGAAGTGCAAAGGTACAAAGATTTTTTATTATTTGCAAATATCTAATATAAAAATAATGTTATTTGTTTGTTAAACATACTGAAATTACTAATATGCCACCATAGATTTTTAGTTAAGATTTTGTTCTATTGAATCTTCGTATTCGTCGTCAGAATTTTCTTCGTTATTTTCTTTTCTTTCAATGACTTCTTCCGTATTTTTATTGCAATAATTATCTATTTTGTCTTGGACCTCTGTATGATTCATCTCCAATGCTATGTTATAGTATTCACAGGCTTTCTTTTTGTTGTTATCATTTTGATAATTAACTCCTAAAAGATAGTAAATATCTGGAATTTCAGCATTAATGTCCATAGCTTTTTGCAGATAGCGAATGGCTTTGCTTATCATTTTGAAATTTGTATAAACTCTACCTAAATTATACCACCCACCTTCAAAATAAGGTTCATATTTAGTAGATAATTTATACTCCTCTATGGCTTCAGTCAGTTTGCCACTATTTTCCAATGCAATTCCTAAGTTGTTGTGAACAAAAGGAGTTTTTTTATTCAATGCGATAGCATGTTTAAAGTCTATCACAGCAAAGGCATATTCGTGTAAATTACTTAAAGCAATGCCTCTATAGTTGTAACTCTCGGCAAAAGTGTCGTTCAATGTGATACTATAGTCAAAATTTATCATTGCAGTTTGATAATCATGCAAATGGCAGTAATTTATTCCTTTTAAATAGAAAACATAATAGTTGCTATCTATTGTAAGACAAGTGTCTAAGTCTGAATTTGCAGAAACGTAATCTCCTTCATAACCTTTGCAAACTGCACGTTGCAAAAAAGCATCATAATGTTTGTATCCGTTTTTGATAGCTAACGAAAAAAAATTACGGGCGGAAGAATACTCTCCTCGTTTTTGCCGTAAAATGCCTAAAATATAGTGTATAATGGGTTGGTTATTCGTAGTAAGGTAATCAATGGAGGTATTGTAGGCGTCAGTATAGTGTCCGTTTGTGTAAAACAATATGGTGAGGATAGTTTTATAGGCTTCGATGTTTTGGGTGTTATCAACATTATCTTTAACTATACGTCTATTTATGGTGGCTATGACTTTTTCTACATCTTTTTGGGAAAGTATTTTGATTCTTTGCAAAAGGTTTTTATCCAATGTATTTTCTCCCATTCGTTTTGCTATTTCGCTAATCAAAGAATCATTCTTATTTACTCCATTACATAGCATACACATGTATATTAAGTCTGTCAAATTGTCAGTTTCATCTTCATTATATAATTTTTTACAAATTTCATATGTTTTGATGTAGTTGTTTTGTCTGTAATATATTTCAGCAGTCATTCTTTGCAAACACTCTAAATCATAATAATCATCTTCTACGGCAAATGAGTACAATTGTAACGCATAATTAAGATTATCGTTATCTATTGCTTGTCGGATTAGATATTTATAATCTTGATTTTCTTGAGCGAAGGTAACGAATACATGAGATAGTATAAGAATTAAACAATGTATAGCAACTTTCATTTTAATTAGATTTTACCTAATCCTTGTCTTATAATTTCATAATCATTTTCATTAGTCATGTCTATAACAGTTGAGGGTATGTTAGCAATTTCTCCGATATCAAAAGCCATATCAATACTGTTAGAGTATTTTTCATAGATTAGTTCAGCGTTTTCATAAATTTCTTCATCATTTCCTTGTCTTGATACACTCGTAATAAGTAATGGTCTGGCTAATGCCTCTATTATAGATACAAGTACGTTATTCCTAGCAATTCTTATGCCAATGGTTTTTCTTTTGTTTTGAAAAATTTTTGGAATAAGATTGTTAGCGTTTAAAACAAAAGTAAATTGTTCGATATTAAGATTTTTTATAAAACTAAATTGATTATTAGATAATGGTTTTATATATTTTGATGCCATAGAAAGCGAAGAGCATACTATGGAAAAATTACTTTTTTCAAGTTTTTTGCCTTTCAAATCTGCTAATAGTCTTGCTGCTTTATGCGAATGTACATCCACGACAAAAGCATAAAGAGTGTCTGTTGGAGTCAGCAATAATCCGTCATTTTCAAGCGATTTAATTGCCATTTCTAGATGTTTTGTGGGAATCTTGTCTTCATATAGTTTTATAAGCATAACATTCAAAGGGTGTTTTCTATAATTACCAACTGCAAAGTTACGACAAAAAAATTATAAAATAATGTTGGATTATAAAATTTTGAGTAAATTTGCAGTTAGAATTAACATAGAATGCCTAAGAAGCTATCATGAGATTTTTAGTTTTACTAGTTCCTATCGTAGCCTTGTGTTATGTTACGGTTAGAATATATAATATTCTGCCTGTTTCTTTGCCATTGAAGATAATAGCAGTTGTGCTAAGCCTGGGAATAATTGCTTCTATGATAATAAGTTTTGTTGTTAGTTTAGATAATCTACCATTTAAATTAGCAATCATTGTTTATGAGATAACTACATCTTGGATTTTTATACTTTTATACCTATTTATGCTGTTTTTATTGATGGATATTTTGCGAATATGTCATATTATTCCAAAAGAACTACTATTTAATTCACTTCAAGGCACATTGATTGTTATAGGAATTATTTTTGTTATATTTTTATATGGGAACATTCACTATTATAATAAAGACAAAATAGAATTATCTATAAAAACTGAAAAGGAATTAAGTAAAAGTTATAAAATTGTGATGATTAGTGATTTGCATTTAGGGTATCATAACAGAAAAAGTACTTTGACGAAATGGGTTGATATGATTAATAAAGAAAATGCAGATTTCATTCTCATAGCAGGTGATATAATTGATATAAGTACCTATCCTATAAATTTAGAACGTAGTTATGAGGAGTTTCATAGACTAAATGCTCCTGTTTATGCTTGTTTGGGTAATCACGAGTACATATCCAATTTGGATAAAGCAAAAGAATTTTATAATAGAAGTGGAATAAATCTACTTATTGATTCGTGTGCAGTAATAAATGACGAAATTCTGATTATTGGACGTGATGACCGTGGTAATAAAAATAGAAAATCTACATCTCAATTATTAGAAAATCAGCCTAATACCAGGTATTCGTTCCTTATTGACTATCAACCGTATAATTTAGAACAGAGTCAAAAGGCGGGAATAGATTTTCAGTTTTCAGGGCATACTCATTATGGACAAGTATTTCCTATAAATTTAATAACAAAGGCGGTATATGAAAAGGCGTACGGACAATATAAGAAAGGGAATACAGATTATTATATTTCATCAGGTCTTGGTATTTGGGGAGGTAAGTTTCGTATTGGAACAAAGAGCGAATACGTCGTCTTAACATTAAAAAAATGAAAGAATATTTAATAATTTTTTTGTAAATTTGCAACTCGAAAATTTGATGATATGAAAAGGATATTTTTTACCATATGTTTGTTATTGTTTATCTTTTCCTATGGGCAACGAACCAAGAAAGAAAAGAACTATATAGATTATAACAAAAACGGCAAGAAAGATGTATTCGAAGACTCTACACGTCCAATAAATGAAAGAGTAGAGGATTTGCTTAAACAGATGACTTTTGATGAGAAACAGGGACAACTTCTTATGGATCTGGGATGGCAATATTATGATAGGCAAAAAGATAAAGTTCGTTTAACAGATTATGCTCACAGGACTATACAAGAAAAGAAGATGGGGGCACTTTGGGGATTTTTTAGAGCAGATCCTTGGAGTGGAAAGACGTTAGAAAATGGTCTTACTCCACAATTAGCATATAAAGGTATAAACCAGTTGCAAAGGTATATGATTGATTCCACTCGTTTAGGTATTCCGATGTTTATTGCAGAAGAATGTATGCATGGAATTATGCAAGTGGGGAGCGTTGTTTATCCTACGGGAATTGGACAGGCTGCTACTTGGAATAGATGGGTAATTAAAGATATGGCTTCCAATATTCGAAACTTGGCTATTAGTGAAGGAGTAAATATTTGCTTTGGTCCATTGATTGACATTGCAAGAGAGCCTCGTTGGAGTAGAGTAGAGGAAACTTATGGGGAAGATTCATATCTTACGAGTGTAATGGGAGAGACGTTTGTGGAAGGATTAGTGAATCAACACGGCAATTATAAAAAAAATGTCTTGCCAACATTAAAACATTTTGCTGCGTACGGGATATCAGAAGGCGGACATAACGCAGGGAGTGCACATATTGGGCTACGAGAATTGCATTTTGATATATTGCCTCCATTCAAAAGGGCAGTAGATGCAGGAGCAAAATTGGTTATGACCTCTTATAATGAAATTGATGGCATACCTTGTAGTATGAATCCTTATTTATTGAAAGATGTTTTGCGTAAAAGGTGGGGCTTTGATGGTATAGTAATTTCTGATTTACACTCCATAAGTGGTTTGCTTTCACATGGAGTTGCAAAAGATTTGAAACAGGCTGCAGAAAAATCAATAAATGCTGGGTTGGATTTAGATTTGAGTGCAACAGATTTCTATAATAACTTAAAAGATGTAGATACTAATAGAATAAATGAGGCAGTGCGTAGGGTATTATATCAAAAATTCGCTTGTGGATTGTTTGACGAGCCATTTATTAAGGAATACGAAGATGATGATTGCCTTAATGATTGCGTCAATGTTGCAAAAGAAAGCATTGTTATGTTAGAAAACAAAAACAATATCTTGCCTTTGAGTTGTGAAAAATCCATAAAGATTGCTCTTATTGGACCTAATGCAGATAATTTTTATAATCAATTAGGCGATTATACTGGACCACAAAATCTTAGTAATGCAAATACAATTAAAAAAGGATTTGAAAGATATTTACTGGGTAATAAAAATATTAGTTTTGTGTATTCAAAAGGTTGTTCTATAAAAGATACGAATAAAAACGGCTTTGAAGACGCTATAAATACTGCCAAGCAAAGCGATGTTATTGTTCTATGTCTTGGAGGTTCATCTTCTCGTTACGAAACTATTGAATATGAAAATACAGGAGCAGCAAAAGTAAGTAATAATACAATTTCAGATATTACGAGTGGAGAAGGTTTTGACCGTTCATCATTAGAATTGGCAGGAGTACAGAAAGATTTACTCAAAGAATTACATAAAACGGGCAAGCCTATAATATTGGTACTAATAAACGGCAGACCATTGGTTTTGACAGAGGTTAGAGAGTATTGTGATGCTATATTAGAATGTTTCTATCCTGGTTCTATGGGCGGAGATGCAGTGGTAGAAACAATATTTGGCAAAAACACCCCATCGGGTAGATTACCTATTTCTTTTCCTATCGATGTTGGTGCGTTACCTTGCTATTACAGTACAAAAAGAGTGGCAAATCGTTCGGATTATTTAGAAGGTGCAGCGAAGGCTTTGTATCCTTTTGGCTTTGGGTTAAGTTATACGAGTTTTGAATACGATAATTTTGGAGTCAAGATAAATAATAATGGCTCAGACGATGTAAATATAGACGTTACTTGCGAAGTGAAAAATATCGGTGTTTATGATGGTGGCGAAGTTGTGCAAGTCTATGTAAAAAAACTTTATTCAGATTACGCGACAAATGAAGTAAATTTAAGAGGATTTGACAAAAAGGTTATAAAACAGAAAGAAAGCGAGAGATTTACTATCAATATTGATAATGATTCGTTTAGGGAATGGAATGCTAATGCAACAGAGTTTTATTTATCAAAGGGCGAATATGAGATTTCTATACGCAAAGATGCTTATACTCCTATTTATACACAAGTTATCACCATTGAGTAATACAAAATCGTAGTAAAAATATTTTTATAAAATATGGTTGGATCAAAACTTTTGCTTATCTTTGCAACTTATTCTTTTAAATAGATAATAGAAATGAAAAAATTAGTAGTTGTCGCTTTGGGAGGCAATGCACTGTTAAGAAGTGAACAAAAAGGTACATATAAAGAACAAATAGAGAATGTAAAACAAACTTGTCAGCAAATTGGTAGTTTGTTATCTGATTGCAATGTAGTGATTGCACATGGCAACGGTCCGCAGGTAGGAAATATTTTACTGCAAAACGAAGCCGGAAAAGAAAAGCATGGTGTTGAAGATATGCCTTTGGATTATTGTGTAGCACAGACACAAGGTAGTATAGGTTATCTAATAGATATGTGTATGCGTAATGTAATGGCAGAGATGAATGTACAAAGAAATGTTGTAACATTGCTAACACAAGTAACGGTGGATAAAAATGATAAAGGTTTTTCAAATCCGACAAAACCAGTTGGCCCTTATTATACAAAGGAAAGTGCGGAAGAATATGCAAAAACTACTGGTGCAACCTTTAAAGAGGACGCAAAGGGTCGGGGTTGGAGAAAAGTTGTAGCATCTCCTGTACCTTTGACAATAGAGAACGTAAATTTGGTTAAGCAATTAGCACAAGATGGCAATATTATAGTAACTGTTGGTGGCGGTGGCATACCTGTCATTGAGGAAAACGGACAAATTAAAGGTGTTGAAGCTGTTATTGATAAAGATTTGGCAAGTGCAGTTACGGCAGTATCAATTGGTGCAGATGAATTCTATATTCTAACGGACGTTCCTAAGGTTTATATCAATTTCCGTAAAGAAAACGAAAAGGCATTAGATATTTTGACGGTTCAAGAGGCAGAAGAGTTATTGCAAAATGGTCAATTCGGCGAAGGAAGTATGGCTCCAAAGATACGAGCAGCCCTATATTTTGTCAAAAATGGAGGAAAAGAGTGCATAATTACAGAAGCAAATCAGCTGAAAAACACTAAATGTGGCACAAGAATAGTAAGGTAAAATTATTCTTCGTGATTAATTCATTTATTTGCGTGATTATTTTTTTTATTAGTGTGATTAATTTTTTTATATGCGATACGATAAAAATGTGTATATAAAATGTGTTAAAATATTGAAAAATAATAACTAAGATAATAGTCAGTATTTTGATAAGTTGTAAGAATAAAAGGTTTATACATGGGAGTGTGGAATTTTATATTATAATTCCACACTTTTTTATGTAAAAATATACATTTTTTTCACTATCTTTGTAACTTCTGAACATGGTTAAGGGTTTTATTAGTAAAAGTAAGATACAAGACAAATATATAATGACAGGCAAAGACTATAAGCGACATATAAACAATTACTCGGACGACTTGTTACGCTACCTTGCAAAGAATTTACAGGATATTGACGAAGCGAAAGACATACTGCAAGATGCTTTTATTGCTCTTTGGGAGAATAGAACAAAAATAGAAAACGCTAAGGTAAAAAGTTGGTTATTTACCGTTGCACACAACAAAATGTTGAAGTTGATTCGTCATAATAAAGTAAGACAAAATGTATTGGATAACGGGTTTATACAACAAGAAAATGAAAGAACGATAAAACAAGATATAGAAAATGTACAACAAATTGATTATCTGCTCTCTAAATTAAATCCAACACAAAGACAATGCCTAACTTTGAAAGAATGGAACGGATTTTCAATAAAAGAAATAGCACAAATAATAAATATAAGTGAGCAGAACGTCAAAGTAAATATATTTCGGGCGAAAATTAAACTG
>ONOZ01000015.1 GCA_900319595.1 uncultured Bacteroidales bacterium
AAAACGCTACCACGTCCTACAGATTTATAATATAGATTCATTAACTGCTCAACAGATAATAATAAACTATCGCAATCTTTTGACCAAAACCATTTATGTCCTTTATTTTTTAATAGTGGGACATCAATTTCCACGGGGGCATAACATTCGCCATTTATATCGGAAGACAAGGCTGTTGAGTTACCTTGTTTCAAATCTTCGCAGGAAAGAGTGTACCAATTAGGATAGGGGGCAATACCGTTTTCGTTGCCAACCCATCTTAGTGAGGCTTCGCTACCCTGAAATACCACAGCATTAGGAGCATAAGTGTCCAAAATGTCCTTAACTGGAATTTTGCAGTTACCATCAAACCAAACTTCCGAAATGTCTCCGTAACGAGATAAAACTTCCGTTAATTGCTGACGGAATATAGCGTTATAGCCTTGTTGAAGAGAAGTGTCTTTAGTAACTCCACCACTCCCAATGCCAGCACCCCAGTGGTCATCTCCTGGATATATATATACTCCTAATTTCAATCCGTATTTTTTGCAAGAGTTACTCAAATCTCTCATTACATCACCTTTGCCATTTTTCCAATTCAGTTCTTTAACTCCGTAATTTGTGGTATTTGTCTGCCACCAACAGAATCCTCCTGTATGTTTTGCAACAAAGATTATCATTTTTGCACCCCAACTCCTTGCAACGTCGCACCATTGGTCTGTGTTCAATTTGTCTATATTGATATTTTGCAAATAGGAATGGTCGCAATCGTTAATAGAGAAAGCAACATCGCTATTGTTTATTTGCTTTACATCTTTGATTGCGTGCTTATCGTATTCCCTGTTTTGCCAAGTAGCCATACCCCAATGGACAAACATGATTCTTTCGCTTTCATGCCAAGATAATTGGGCTTTACTTGGTAAAGGGACGTTGTTTTGCGAGTATGCTATTGCGGTTATTGCCAATAAAATACTTACGATTGTTAATAGTTTTTTCATTGCTCTATTGTTTAAATTATTGTTTTATTACGTTTAAATCTATTCAACCTTGATTGGTGTATTCTGCTTTTGCGTTCCTGTCTTTGTGCTTGATTCCAACTTTTTGTTAAACGCCATCTGTATGCAAAGAAAGTTGTAACCCAGTAAACGCCAGTTAAAATCCATAAGTTTAGATGCTCTTTGCTTATTTCTATAAGACTTGCTCCCATTGTCCCCATACGTACAAATCCGTTTGCCCCAAAGGTTGATGGAAACATATAAGAAACTCTTAGCCAAAACTCGGGCATTGCTTCTCTTGGCCATGATAACCCTGACATCAACATTATAGGAATTGACATAAAGATAAAGAACGGTATAGCGTTTTCTCTGTGATGGAAAAACACACTACATGTCATGCCTAACAAAATTGATGCTAAAAGAAAAGGTATTATGAAAGTTAGTACCTCAATAGGGGAAATATATAGTTGCGGAATGTTAAAAAATCTTGGTACGAGTATAAGAACATAAATACTTATTGGAATATAGATAAGGAAAACTGCTAACAATCTGCCAAAGATAATACGAAATATACCTTTGTAGTGTATATTGTTTGGCGTGATATTCTTAAATCTACCTTTCTCACTGTTCTTGCCTGCTAATACACCAATACCTAATAATATTGTTTGTTGTAAAAGTATAATACAAATAATAGGTAACATAAACGAAGGATAGCCTCCTATTTGAAATAAAGTATGTTCTTGTGGTATGAAAGGACGTATCGAACTCATCGCTTCGTTATAAGTAGCACCCCTTGCTATAAGATTTTTTGCTTCAATACCATAGCCCATAGTTTTGCTAACATATGCAGACGCTGTAGCCAAGTTTCTATACCAAAAAAATGAGGTAACATCTGCAAAAATATTAACGGTTGCTTGCTCACCTTTATTTATTTTAGAAGAGAACTCTTTTGGAATATTCACTATGCCATGTACTTTTCCTCGCTTTTGTAGAGTTTTTGCCTCTTCCATATTCATAGGCTGATAAGCAACATGAATCTCTGGTGTTGCATCTAACATTCTTATATATTGTCTTGATAATGACGAATGATTATTATCAACTACCGCGATAGGCGAGTCTATTAATGCCTCTTTGTTATATATAAATCCGCAAACTAATGGATAAATCAATGTTGCAATAAAGAAGATAATAATAGTACCTTTATCTGTAAAAATACCGACCAGTTCTTTACGTAAGATATAGAACATATCTATCCACGCCTTGCGGTTTTCTACTAAATTGCGTTGTATTTTTTTATTTATCCTCATAGTTTCCCAATTTAATCTCTTTCATAATCTAGCTTTATTGCCGTACGTTTTATATTCCAAATAGCTAATAATGGAACACAGCAGAATAATAGCAGATAGACAAACGGCATTATTGTATGCCAAAATTCTAATCCGTTAATTTGTACGTTGCAATATAGCATATAATATTGCCTTAATGGGTACAGGAACGTAAAAGGTTTGACTGCAGGCAACATTGCTAAATGAGGATACGAGAATCCTGATAGACTAAAGCCCATAACCCCGTAAAAAGCAGCAATACTCAATGCTGTACGAAGAGATGGTAACATCCCTATAATTAAAATACCCATCGCTTGATAAGCCAAAACCGTCATCAATGCTCCTATATATAATAACGTAGGGTTACCTTTTGAAGGAAAACCCATAACATGTTCCATTATGATTTCGCTAAGCATTACCATCACAGAAAACAAAACTGTGTATGGCAAGAGTTTTCCTGATAACGAAACGAATATGTCTTTGTTTCCAACAACTAACCAACGTCGTGAAGTCCCCATTTTAAATTCAATGCCTATCGCATAAACAGTACAAATCATTGCCATAAGAAATATAATTCCTGGCATAATAGAGCTTGTCAAATAGAAAGAATAGTTCAAAAGAGCATTTCCTATTATGTGGTTGTCTGTATTTATGGGATTGACTTGAGCCATTGCATAATTGTAATCTTGTCCTTTTGCTAAACGCACTTTCAAATCTACACCTGCTGCAATGGTTGATAGCGTTGTATTGATTTCTTTCATGATCAAAGACCCAGCCAAGTAATGTACATATTGGGTATGAAAATTTACTTGTGGATTTTGATGATTGTATAAGTCTTTTTCAAAATTTCGTGGTATGATTACAAAAGCATAGATATCACCTGTTTGCATTTTAGTTTTGCAACTTTCGTAAGAAGTTAGTTTATACATGACATTGCAAGTTTGTCCTGCGGAAAGGTTTCTTACAATCAATCGTGAAGTAGTAGAGTTATCAAAATCGACAACAGCTATAGGTAACGAGGATGGCATACCTTTATTTAGGAATGTGGCAAAAAACAAGATAACTATAGACGGAATAATGATTGTCATCATCAAGTATATCGGCCTATAAGTCATTTTTTGCCATTCTCTTTTCAATACAGGTATAAATCCTTTGCTTATCATAGATTCTTTTATTTTTGCAATTTAGTCCAATTGACAATTACACTCATGCCAGGACGAAAACCATTTACTTTATCAACAGGTACGGCTTTAACTTCAAAAGTTTTGGTATCATATTCGTCTGTTAATTTAGTGGCCTTCCAAGTTGCGTAAGACCCTAAAACTTTTATGTAAGTAACTCTCAATTTTACATCTTTATTCCCCAATGCAGGTACTTTGGCAGTTAGAATGTTGCCCATATTGATTTTACTCAACAAATCCTCTCGTACATTGAATGTAACCCAAATATCATTCAAATCAACTATAGTCATGATAGGAGAGCCCGTGCCTACAAGCTCACCCACTTTTGGAAAAATTTCACTAATTTCTCCGCTAATAGGTGCAACTAACTTTGTTTCATTCATATATGAAGATACTTCCATTACAGCACCTTTTGCTTGATTGACTTTGGCTATTGCGGCTTGTTTATCTTCTACTTGAGCACCATTCAATGCCATATCGTATTGACTTTTGGCTGCTTTCTGTTGTGCAATAGCGGCTTTGTATTGTGCTTCTACCTCATCAAATTTCTGTGCAGCAATAACACCTTTATCAAACAAGTTTTTCATCCGTTGATAACTCTTCGTTGCGTAATCGGCAGCCGCTTTGGCTCTCTCGTACTGTTCTTTTGCTCCCTCAATAGTTTCTTGTCTTGCACCATTCTGAGCCTTGTTGCTTACAGCCTGGGCAGCTTGTTGCACACTACGGGCTTGAAAAGCTTTGGCGTTGATTTCTGGCGAATCTATTAAGACAAGCAACTGTCCTTTTTCTACAGTTTCACCTTCTTTTGCCTTCAATTCAAGTATTCTTCCCGCAAGTTTTCCCGAAACTCTTACTTCGTTTGCTTCAACTTCGCCTTGTAGAATCATTTCACTTGGAGATAAAATAAAATATCCAATGATTCCTATTACAGCAATGAAAGATATTAGTATAACAAACGACATTAGTAATGTTTTATTCTCTTTGGTTTTCATGTCTTTTATGTATTTTATTCAATAACTATAAATAATGGTATTATTATCTATTTTCCTCTCTTTCAATTTTAGGAACTTTGACTTTTCCTAATGATTGATTCAAATATAGTTCTGTAAGCATTAAGTTGATTTTTGCATCAATCATCTCACTTTTAGCACCTACCCATGCTGTTTGGGCTTGCATTAAATCACTTGTGGAGATTACACCTTCATTAAAGCCCAACTGAGCTGTGCGTAAATTCTCCTCTGCGTGTAGCATATTGTTATTTGCCATGGAATGTTGTTTAACAGCCTCGTTTCTAGAATTTTGTTTCATATTTGCCTGCAGTTCTAATTTTTCTATAGCTTCTTCTTTGGTAAGTTCCGCTATACGCAACTGATGTTTAGCAACTTTAAGTGTATGAATCCTTTCTCCAAAATGAAATATAGGCATAGTTACACCAATACCAATAGTAAACATTCCGTTAAACGACTTATCAAATCCATTGAACAAGTTGGGATTGGACAGAACGTAGTTACCCGTTGCAACGACATTTGGCAAAAAACGAGAGCGTGCTATATCTAATTGAGTTTTAGCAATACTAATATTTTCGTCTAACATTAACGCTTCAGGACGGTTGTTTATTTGTTGCCTTATGCTATCGGTACGTATCAAATCACAGGTTTCTATGTTGATTTCGTCTTCTAAAACATAATCGTTATTAGTTTGTATGCCACAGATTTGATTTAACAGCATTTTGCTAAGGCTCAACCCGTTTTCTGCTTTTGTTAAAGACATTTCACTTTCATTAAGTTTGACTTGTACTTTTAATAAATCGCTGTTTGTTACAACACCTTCGTCAAACATACTTTTCACATTATTGTACGTAGTTTTAAGTAGTTTATTATATTCTTTGGCTAATTCAACTTTTTTTTGCAATGACACAACTCGCCAATATGCCTCATCCACTTCTATCATTATAGCAATGTCTTTGTTATTTGCTGCAATAGATGCAATACTTTCGGCAGATTTTGCTAGTTTATACATCGCTAGTATCTTTCCTCCCATAAATATTGGTTGAGTAAAGCCTATTCCTGCAACAAAAATGTTTTGCATATCAAATGTTAGCTGATCTTTTGGTAGATAAGCAACGTGTTTTGGTACAAATTCTGTAGGATTTAAAGTAGGTTGTCCTTGAGAATTGACAGGAACGGTCTGTCCCATGTAATCTATGGTAACTATATCGTCAAGAGTGTAAGTGAATTTACCATCTTGTCCTATTGAACCTACAGGAAGCATCTTGTCTTCATTCAGAACAGAGATGTTTTTTGAATTATAAAGGTATGCTCCTGTTGCATTAAAAGATGGAAGAAATTGAGTAAATGCCGCACGCCTTGTTTCTTGTGCAGCAAGTAATGATTCGTGCGAAATCTGTGCGGATTTATTATGTAGAAGTGCCATATTCCTACACGAATCCAATGTAAGAGTTTGGCAGGATGCAACAATAACGATACAGTTTAAGATACTGAATAGGATAAGTTTGATTATGTTGTTTTTCATTATCTTATTTAATTTATTCTATTAAGATTTAATTGAAGTGTTTTCATTTTTTACAAACGCAAAGTTACGAAAATAATTGTAGTATATAAAGGAAAATGGGAAAAAAAAGGAAATAAAGTATTTTTTGATAGAAAAAAGTTGAAAACTTCCTAATTTTGTTGTAACTTTGCAATTGATAATTTGATTCTTCAAAATGCTTGTAGTTTTGTTGTGGCATCTATACTAATGATTAGCATAAACACAGAAAAACAAAAAAAAGAAAGACTCCAAATGATGGCGGGAATTTTTGTTGCCTTTTTTAAAAGAGAAGAATCTCCAGCCTTTTTAGGTGCAGTGAGTGTTATGTATAGCAATGTTATAGTGGATAACATATTTTCAATTAGCAAAATACAAGCGTAAATATATATAATATGGTTATAGTACGGACTAAATATAGGTACAATTAAGAAAATCAAATTCAAGGATGCAAAACATATTGTCCAAATGCGACCGAATGAATTTGCTACTACAAAAATGAGGGATATAATATTTATTATAAATATGCTGTAGAGCAAGTATTTTGAGATGTCGTAAGGTATAGATAAAATTAAGCCATAACCTATCAAAGCAGGAATTGTATATCCGGCAATAGAAATGAAAAACATTGACTTTTTATTTGTTATCTTTGTTATACAACTTCCAGAAAAATCTCTATTAAGTACGATTTTCTGAATTTTTTGTCTAAAAATCTTAGCAATTAGTGCATGTGATAATTCGTGTGTTAGAGTGTTGAAAGTACGAAGTAGTAAATCGAAGGGTTTCAATCTCATCAGTATTGCAATTATGGTAGGTATTAAAATTAAAAACGTTCTGCTCATAAGATTGTATGATTATAGAGTGAAGACAATATCTTTAAAGTGTGATTTTTATTGGATTATTGTTTTTTGTCCAGATTTTCCAACTTTCCTCTGCTTGATTGTGTAACATTTCCAGTCCATTGATTATTTTTGCATCATTGTTTTTCGCTTCTTTTAATAATAAAGTTTCGTTTGGATTATATATTAAATCAAAAACAATATGTTTTTTTGTGATTTTATTAGTATTTATATCGGCCATAAGGGGATAGTGTTCCATACCACAAGGAGTTGCATTAACGATAAGGTCAAACATTTCAAAATTTTCAAATCTGTTCAAAGTAGAGTAGGAGATGGTATCTTTGTCGTTGAATATACTTCGGGTAGATGCATAAATATAACTGATATTTTGAGTATTTAGAGCAAATGCCACAGATTTGGCAGCCCCACCTGTTCCTAATATTAAAGCGGATTGAATTTTAGACACATCTACATTTGACATTAGTGATTTCAAAAAACCTTTCCAATCGGTATTATACCCCGTAAGTTTTCCGTTTTCAATTTTTACAGTATTGACCGCACCAATGGCAAAGGCATCTTGAGAAATGGAATAAAGATGATCTAAAATCTGTATTTTGTAAGGAGAAGTTACATTAAAACCTTGTAAATTAGTGGTGTTACCAATAAGTTTAGGCAAATCTTTTATACTCTCTAATTCAAACAAACGATATTCACAGTCAGTTAGATGTAATTTATCAAATTTTTCTTCGAAGTATTTTTTTGAAAATGAATGTTTTATAGGCTTACCTATCAACCCGAATATCTTATTTTGCATTGTCGCCAGTTTTTTGCTTTTTGACGCCGTTGTAAATCAAGTATGCAACGAATAAAATTCCTAATCCCAAAAGCACATATGATAATTCGGACGAATACTTTTCAATAACATCTTGCTGACCTTTAGCAATATAGCCTAAAAGTGCTAAGATAGTGTTCCAAATAGATGCCCCTAAAAATGTAAATAGCATAAACACTCCAAAATTCATTTTTGCGATGCCGGCAGGTATGGAAATCAATTGACGAACAGCAGGTACTAATCTACCTATGAATGTGGAAGTTTTGCCATGTTTAACAAAGTACTCTTCGGCTTTTACTACTTTTTCTTTGGATAGTAATAGCATTCTTCCTAAGCGAGAATCTGCAAACTTATAAATGATAGGTCTGCCGATAAGAAGTGCTAAAACATAATTTATGGTTGCACCTATCAACGCACCAATAGTCCCGAAAATAACAACAAGTATGATATTCATGCCATTTTCTTCAGTTGAGGCTTTGTATGCTGCAGGTGGAATGACAACTTCACTCGGAAAAGGAATGAAGGAACTCTCCACAGCCATAAGTAGCGTAATAGTACCATAATTTATATTATCCATATACCAAGAAACTACTTTGGTTATAGGATTGTCTTTTTTATTTATTGTTGATTGTGAGGCTGTTATATTGTCTTGATTTCCAAGTACATTAGTTTGAGTGATTAGCAAAATAAGACCTATAATCAGTGCAATAAACAGCGATTTAAATTTATGCATAATATATCTTTTTTAAACAACGTTTATAATTAGGATTATCTATTATCTCCGGATAGTTTTCTTTTATGTAGGTTGGAAAAGAATCTAACGCCATTAGCAGTTGCAATGTCTTTGTAGTGTAACTATCGTACAATTTGTCTTGACAAGTTATTCGTAGAAACGCATACCAAAAATCTTCCGTGCAACTATGTAACTCCAAAAGAGTATTTTCCATAATTTTAACTGCCTCTAATGTGTTGCCGTCCCGAGATTTCAAAGCTGCAAAAGTGATTGCTGCCAATTCTATAATGTTTTTCTCTGTATTGTCGGAAATCACACTAGCAAAAAGATTCTCACTTTCGTTTTGAAAGCCATGGTCATACAAAACGCGTGCGAAATCAATAAAAATTTCTGGTGTAATATCGGTATGCAATAATTCCTCAGTCAAAATGCTCGCCTTTTCGTATTGGTTTGTATAATAGCAACACAAGATAAAGTCCATCAAGTAAATCTTATCATGAAAAGTATTGTCCTGCTCATATATCTCTTGCAATAGCATCATTGCTTTTGCATATTTGTTTTGTTGCATATACACATGGACGAGAACAAATTCCAAATCCGAATTTTTCTGTTCCAGCAAATCCAAAGCAATCAACAATTCTTTTTCGGCAGACTTGTAATCTTTTTTTGCAATTAAGCAATCGGCTTTGTATGCGTGACTTACGTGTTGTTTAGGATTGATTGCTGAAGCATAGTCAAACGCTTCCAATGCTTCTTCCACAAAGTCTGCTTTGGAATATAACATACCAAGAGCCGTCCATAGATTTTCGTTAAAAGGATATTTGTGTGTCAATTCGTAAATAGTGCGAATAGTAGTATTTATTAAACTTTCGTCAAACGAGCAATCTATATAACAACCTATAAGATACTTATCTTCTTGATTAAGTGTAAGAGCCTTGCGTAAATACTTCTCTGCATTTACAGAGTCTTCTTTTGCCAAATATGCTCTTCCGATAAGCATATATATAAAGTAGTTGTCAGTGTCATTTTGTAAGATATTGAATAAAATTTCCAATGCCTTATCAATATTCTGTTCTGAATCAATATACAATGTAGCCAAATCTATCTGTAATTCATCTGTATTATATTGCCTAATTGCTTTTTTTGTAATTTCTATAGCTTTATCAAATTCTCCTTGATTGGCAAGATATGTTGTATAGCGAGAGATAACTTCTTCGTTATTAGGAAAAAGTTCATAAGCTTCCTTTGTAACCTCATCAACTTTGTCATACATATTATGGATGCCGTACCAATCAATAATATCTATGTAATTATCTGAGTCAAACCAAGCTGTTTCTCCCGTTTGTTTGTATTTTTCGTAACGGGAGACTTGCCTTTGCATTTCTTCTTGTTGCTCTTTATCGAAATCTTCCATTTCCTTACCTCAATTCTTTAGGTATTCGTGCTACTCTGTGTAATTTGTTGTTTTTGTAGATGATATATACATTTCCCATATAGAACCAATGTCTATCTGAGCCGTCAAAGTTGGTATAAACCTCTCTATCGGGTTTTCCCCACGACAATTCATTCATATCCATTGTCATAGTAGGTATCAATTCCTTATTACAGATTGCTTTATAAGCAGAAGGATAGGTGTATCTGTATTTTTCAACCCTGTCGTCCATTAAATATTTTTCAAAACTCAACCAGTCGCCTAACTGATAATCCTCAGGCATATAGAATTTCCTACCTTTTTCGTTACGCATTAGCATTTGAAATTTGCCATCTTTGACTACAACGTCCAAACATCTAAATTTATCTCCCTGACGTAAAGTAATATGTGTTTTCCTTCTCAAATCGATAACAGTTAATGGGAACTTGCTGCCACGAACAATAAATTCTCGGTCTTTATAGTCCTTTTTAATTTTTTTCAAAAAGTTTTCAATTACGAAAGGGAATAAGTGTCTTTCTTTTTTTGTTGGATACTTATAATATATTGTATCGTTACGTTCATCAATTATCAATTTCAGATACACATCGGTCAAATTGGTAGCATCAAAAGCAACATCTACAACCGAAAATGTGATTCCTTGCAATCTTTTTGCCTTAGCGGTTGGATATTCTGTAAAAGAATATTTCCTAGAGTCATCATCATAATTATAAACTCTTACCCCGTTGTATAATCTTTCTATTGTAGCGTCTGTAACAACAGGAAGAGAAATCTTTTGACCTATAAGAAAATCTGGAACTATTGCATAATTGGCATTAGTGTCGTAATGAATAAGATTTAAATCGCTATTAGTATATTTTCCAACGGGATAACCATTTTTATTTCTGTTGTAGTAAGACATAGGTATGAAAGGGAAATGATATTCGTTATAGAAATTCTGATAGGCATAGAAAACAGTATCTGTTGTATTACCCACAAGCAATTTTAAAAACGGATAACGTAATTTTGTCCAATCTTGTTTATCGCGAGCAGCATCTTTAACTCTATTATATGCAAATTGGTCTGGTACATAATCTAATACAACAAACCAAGCACCCTTTAAGCTTTGTAGTTTTTCTTTACTCATTCTGGTAAGGTGGTAGTATGAAACATTTTTGCCTCTAGATTTTGTTGCATTTTGAGCGTTAGAGATACTTACTTTATATTCAACATCTGTTTTTTTAGTGGATGTAGATTTTTTTTCTTTTTTCTTTGATGCTTCTTTCTCACTTGCAAGCATTCCTGTATAGAAATAATCCAACAATGTGTCGTTTATGTTTTCCAAATACAAAGTTTGGTTCATTAAAGCCCAAGGTTGAATCATAAACTTCATATTTTGGGAATAATCGCTATAATCAAAATCTGGTACTACCTTATAATCTTTTACCTGTGCATAAAGTTGGCAACCGAAAATGATTGTCAAATACAATATTGAAACTTTTATTATACTTTTTTTCATATTCAAATCATCTATATATAATATTTGTTGCAAAGTTACAATAATTTTTTACATTTATGCAATATAATAGTTATATTTTTTTAGGAAATTTAAAAATATCGTATCTTTGCACTCGCTAAACTTATGGAAAAGATATGCAAATAGATATAATAACTTTATTCCCACAAATGTTTGAAGGATTTTTTCAATATTCTATTTTGAAAAGGGCTCAAACTAAGGGGTTGTTATCTGTAAATATTATAAATCTTAGGGAATACTCTTTAAATAAATATGGAAGTGTAGATGATTATGCGTTTGGAGGTGGAGCAGGAATGGTGATTCAAGTAGAGCCTTTGGCAAACTGTATTGAAGGACTGCAACAAAAAACTAATTATGACGAAATTATTTATACCGCACCTGATGGTCAAATGCTTAATCAACCACTTGCCAATAGTCTTTCATTGAAAGAAAATTTGCTTATCTTGTGCGGACACTACAAAGGTATAGATGAGCGGATTAGAGAGCATTTTGTAACTATGGAAGTTTCTATTGGTGATTATGTATTGAGTGGGGGAGAGTTGGCTGCCGCAGTTATTTCAGACAGTGTTGTGAGGTTGATTCCGGGAGTGTTGAGCGATGAGCAAAGTGCATTAAGTGATTCTTTCCAAGACGGATTAGTTGCTCCTGCCGTGTATTCTCGCCCCGCAGATTTTAGAGGTTGGAAAGTTCCAGATGTACTTTTGTGTGGCGACCCCAAGAAAATAGAGGCTTGGCAGTATGAAAATGCACTTGAACGCACAAAACAACGCCGTCCAGAGTTGCTTAAAAATCTTGATTATTAGTCTTGCAGTTATCGCAGAAGTTACAATTTGGATATTTCTCGTCAAAATAAGACAGAATGGACTTCCAACGACATTTTTCACTTAATACCCATTGACGGATAGTGTTTGCTTTTTGGATTGTTGAGATTTTAGGGTTGTAGTAAATCTCCTTACTTAAAAGATTTAGAGTTGTAAATGGACGATTTTGTAGGAAAACTATTGTATCTCCGACAATTTTTGGTTGGTATGACAATATGTTTTTTTTATGTAAGACTTTAAAATCTTCAATTACTTGTTTTTCAGAAGTTAGACCAAATTGAGCAAAACGCATTTCATTTATTGGAACGCTATCATGATGAATAGATGGGTATTGACGCAATAGCATTTCAATTATATACCAATATTCATCGTATTCATTGATGAAGCGGTTTAATTCTTCATTTGTTACCAATATCCTGACTGTACTTTGTGGCGACCTATCTCTATAGAAATCAACCCAACCTTCATTTTTTAGAATTTTTAGACAACTACGAACGATGATATCCGATAGTCCTGTTTTTAGAACAAATTCGTCAAAATTAAATGGAAATTTCTCTCCTTTGCCACTATTGAAAGAAATTTTGTATTGGGAGCATAATATTTTGTAGATATTACTAACTATTTCTTTATCAGGATATGCCGTATGAGATAGATATTCGTTTTGATGCATATCCTTATTATTATATAACAATATTGATTTTGCAAATTTACCATCACGTCCAGCACGCCCAAATTCTTGATAAAAACTTTCTATATTAGAAGGTATATAATAATGTATAACAAATCTCACATCCGCTTTATTGATACCCATTCCAAAAGCAGTTGTAGCAATAATCACTTTTGTTTTGCCCGTAATCCAATTATTTTGCGTTCGCTCCCTTTCATATGCTGTTAGGTCTGCATTGTAAGGCTCTGCACTAATATTATACTTTTCTTTAAGGGTTTGTGATAACAAGACAGTATCTGAGCGTTTTAAGCAATAGACAATAGCACTCGCATCACAAGAATTTATGATTTGTGCAACTTTGTTTGTTTTATCCGTAACGTGTTCTACTTGTAGAAAAATGTTTTCTCTATAAAACGAACCAATAAATATATTTGGCTTTTTTAGATTAAGACTTTTTACAATATTTTCTCTAACTTCTTTTGTTGCAGTTGCAGTTAATGCCAAAATAGGTGTATTGGGTAAAATTTCCCTTATTATACTTAATTTACTATATGATGGCCTAAAGTCATGTCCCCATTGAGAGATGCAATGTGCTTCATCTATTACAATTAAACTAATATGTAAATCTCTCAAAGTTCTATGAAAATTATTATCTTGTAGTCTTTCAGCAGCAATGAAAAGGAATTTCACCTGATGTTGTAATAATAAATTTATCGCAGAACGATTTTTGTCTAAAGATTGTAAAGAATTTATGCTAACAGCCTTGATTCCTATTTTTTTTAGATTATCTATTTGGTCTTTTATTAGAGAAATCAAAGGTTCTACAATAACGCATACTCCGGGTTGCATCATTGCTGGAATTTGATAACAAAGGCTTTTACCACCTCCTGTTGGTAATACAGCCAAAGTATCTTTTTTTGCTAAGATAGACGATATTACTTCCTCTTGTTTAGGGCGGAATGAATCATATCCCCAATATTTTTTCAATATTTCATACTTTGTACTTGCCATTGCTCTATACTTACGAGTTTTTCCACAACCCAATTGCAAAGATACAAATTTTTTTTCATTTCTCTTGCTCAATTCAAAAAATTTTCATATCTTTGCAAAATGAAAAATCGTGCTGAAAAACAATGATTTAGAAAAAAGTGGAATAATCAGCGTGA